>JALEIY010000151.1 GCA_022769785.1 Eubacterium sp. | reverse complement strand
CTTGCTGCGAGATGCGCATCAGGCGTTAGCATGACAAATTTCTAATGCGCACGAATTGGTGCTTTTATTTTTACATGGAATGCAAGTGATTACTTGCAAAACAATAAGGTTGTAGCCCCGGGTAAAAAATTATATTATGAGAAGGGAGAAAGATAAAAAATGAAAGTTCATCCGATTAGAATTGATTTTTATGTTACAGAGGAAATAAAACGATATGTGTATGTATATCTGCTGGAAGCCGGAGCCTGTTATCTGATTGATTCCGGAGTAGCCGGATGTCAGGATATCATTTGCAAAAAGCTGAAAAAGCTGGGAAAGGATATTTCGGATATCAAAGGAATTTTTCTTACCCACGCCCATCCGGACCATATCGGGACGGCAGGATGGTTCCGGGAAAAAAACGGCTGCACCATATATGCCAGCGCCGGAGAAAAACCATGGATAGAAGACATTTCTTTTCAGTACAAAGAACGCCCGATTCCGGGATTTTACAGGCTGGCAGGGCAGTCTGTGCCGGTAGACAAGGTGGTCGGTGACGGCGATAAAATTGAGCTGGAAGAGCATCTTTTGGTGGAAGTAATTGGAACGCCGGGACATTCGTCGGATGAAATTTCGTTCCGGATTGATGACAGCGTCTTTATCGGGGACAGTATCCCGGTGAAAGGAGACATTCCCATCTATGTGGACAGGGACAAAACGCTGAAAAGCATGAACCGGCTGCTTGAGATAAAGGGTGCCGCCTGGTTTTATCCTGCCTGGGATAAAACGTATTCTCGTGAAGAACTGAAAGAAAAAATAATAGAAGGAAAGTGCCTGGTTGAGAGACTGGAAGCATCAGTAAAGAAAAATACACCTTGCACAGGAGAAATCAGTGTGGAGGAAATGGTTCATCGTGTTTATCAGTCTTTGGAAATGCCCTGGCTAAAAAGTAATCCGCTGTTTGCGGAAACGGTAAAATCCCATATGATAGCATCTGCGCCTTCTCTACGCACCGTAGAATCCCCATGATTTCACCATATTCTACGGTTAGGGAGTGTGAAAATAAAGAGAAAAGAAGGAAAATGGAAGCGAAAGGAGGAGAAAATGGATCAGATAAGAATTGGAAAATTTATAGCCGTACAACGGAAACAAAAAGGCTATACACAAAAAAAACTGGCAGAACTCCTGGGAATCAGTGATAAAACAGTATCGAAGTGGGAATGCGGCAAAGGCTTCCCGGAGGTTTCTCTACTTCTTCCGCTTTGCAAAGAACTGGAAATATCCGTAAATGAACTGCTGGCAGGAGAAAAGGTTTCTGAGGAAGACTACCAGAGAAAGGCGGAGGAAAATATGGTGAATTTGGTAAAAGAAACTCAGGAAAGTAAAAAGAAGATTATTTTGTCCGTGATGGCGGCAATGCTGGGAGTGGCAGCAACCATTCCGCTCTTTATCATATCAGAGATCATTCCAATGAGTAGCTGGCTGCGGATATTGCTGATGGTCTTGGGAATTGGTGCCATGACTGTGGGTATTATCATGGCCTGCATTCTTGACAGAGATGCGGGAGCCTTTGAATGCCCGAGTTGCCACGAAAGATTTGTGCCGGAAATGCGGGCATACATTATGGGACCGCATACAATAACTAAAAGGAAACTGAAATGCCCGAAATGTGGGAAGACAAGATATTGCCGACACGTTTTGACGAAAAACATGTAATTGCGAGGCTGTCGCTCTATTACAAAATAGAGCGGCAGCCTCTCTGTGTGTGCCGGCCGCCCCGCTCGGGGCGCGAGAAGCAAACAGCGGGGCGGATGCCCTGGGAAAGTCGCCAGGCGCCCCGCTCGGGGCGGGAGAAGCAAACAGCGGGGCGAACGCCCCGGGAAAGAGCTGCAAAGCGCCCCGGTGCTTTTACACGAGTTCAGACTTCTCATTTTATTTTACATTTATTAGATGAAAAAAGCAGTGCTTTTTATCGGAATTGCGGGGGCACTGGAGCAGATTTTCGAGATTCATGAGAAAGAGCTTGTTTCCCAGGGGACGATGATGCTTACTATTTCTCTGGCTGTCGGGGCTGTGATTGGAGAATGTCTTCGAATTGATGAAAAGATGGAAAGGTTTGGCGAATGGCTCAAGCAGAAAACGGGGAATGCCAAAGATAACGGTTTTGTGGATGGCTTTGTGACTGCCTCGCTTACCGTATGTATCGGAGCCATGGCGATTATCGGCTCCATTGAGGACGGTGTGATGGCAAATCCGTCCATTCTGATTGCCAAAGGGATTCTTGACTTCGTGATTATACTGGTTATGACTGCTTCCATGGGGAAAGGCTGTATGTTTTCAGCAGTTCCTGTGGGCTTGTTTCAGGTCAGTGTGACGATTCTGGCCGGATTTTTAAAACCGTTTATCACAGATGGGGCCATGGCGAATCTGTCACTGGTTGGATCGGTTCTCATATTTTGTGTGGGGGTGAATCTCGTCTGGGATAAGAAGATTCGTGTGGCCAATCTTTTGCCGGGGCTGGTGATTGCGGTTGCCTGGAGTTTTTTCGGAGGATAAGTGCTTCTTTTTGTTTTGAGAGACTTTTTGCTGCGAAATTAATCGCAGGGGATTTTTTGGCTGAGCCAATGATAAAGGTCTTCATATACCTGCAGCCGGTCAACCTCGTTTAATATCTCATGCCGGTCGTTTTTATAAAGCTTAAGCTGTACATCCTGTATGCCTGCGGAAAGATATTTTTCATAGACTTTTTTTACGTCTTTTCCAAAACCGCCCACAGGGTCTTTGTCTCCTGCGACAAAAAATACAGGGAGGTTTTTCGGGATTTTTTTTACGCTGCTTTTTCTGGTAAGAACTTTCATGCCGCCAAACATATGATAGTAGGCATTGACGGTAAAGGTGAAGCTGCAAAGAGGGTCACTGACATAGTCCTGACATGTTTGCGGGTCTGAAGAAATCCAGTCTTTATCTGTAGAGGAAGGCTGAAAAGAACGGTTATATTGGCCGATTCCCAGTCTGTTGATGACAGTGCTTCGGTAATTCCAGCCTTTGAAGGCGGCGAGAATACGGCAGAGACTTCGTCCGAGGGTCAGAAGAGGCGCACTTTTTGCACCGGTGCCCATAATAATGGCACCGTTTAAACCTTCGCCATACATCGTCAGGTACTGGCGCAGCAAAAAAGAACCCATACTGTGGCCAAGCATAAAATAAGGCACATCCGGGTATTTTTCCTGTGTCATTTTCCGCAGAGTGTGAATATCACCGATAACAAAACGGTTCCCGTTTTCCTCGTGAAAGAATCCGTAATGGTCTTTATCCCGTACAGATTGTCCGTGACCGAGATGGTCGTGACCCCTTACACAGATTCCCCGTTCACAGAGATATTCGGCAAAAGGCTCATAGCGGCCAATGTATTCCACCATTCCGTGACAAATCTGGAGGACTGCTTTTATGCTGCCTTCCGGTTTCCATTCTATGGTATGTATTTGTGTTATTCCATCCATTGATGGATAAAAAAACTCATTTTTTATCATAGGATACCTCCGGATAATTGCCGCTGTTTCACGACCTTGTCTTTTATGGTATATTATAGGGGAAAAACGGTGGAAACACAAGGCTTGTACCGATAAGTTTTCCGGGAGGAAGAATAATGAAGAAAATAAAAATTACGGTGATGAGGATGGCCCGCTACGAGGATCTCATAGCAAAATATGAAAATCCCATCACGCATGCCTGTGACTTAAAAGAAGGACAGGTTTTTATTGCCAACGGATGGAAACGTCCGGAGGGAATGTGTGAGAGCGCATGGGAAAGTATGTCTGCTTTTGTGATGACTTTAGCCCACGGGGGTGAGGACATTTACAGCGGATGGATGAAAAACAAAAAATCTGCGATGATTTCCTGCAATGATGGATTTCGTCCGGTGAGCTTTCTTATCGAAGCGATGGATGAGGAAGCAGATTAGATAAAATATGGAGGTTTTATTATGGCAATCGAAAATGTAAAAAACTATTTCAGAAAATATGGTATGGAGGACCGGGTACAGGAGTTTGCAGTCTCAAGTGCGACGGTGGAACTGGCGGCCGAAGCATTGCACTGTGAACCCTGCCGGATTGCAAAAAGCCTTACTTTTATGGTGAAGGAAGAGCCGATATTAATTGTTACAGCGGGCGATGTGAAAATCGATAATCCAAGATACAAAAAACAGTTTGGCGTGAAAGCCAAAATGCTTTCGGCGGATGAGGTATCTGCTCTGATTGGCCATGCGGTAGGAGGAGTGTGTCCGTTTGCGATTCGGGATGGAGTGACCGTCTATCTCGATGAATCTCTGAAGAGATTTGAGACCGTATTTCCGGCCTGCGGCAGCAGTAACAGCGCCATAGAACTTACGATACCTGAGCTGGAACAAACCTCCGGTTTTACCGCATGGATTGATGTCTGTAAAGGCTGGGAAAGAGACTAATTTCCCATATTATATAGTTTTTACTTTCACCTGATAGGATTTTCTCATCAGGAGAATGGAAATGACTGCGCTAACTGCTTCCGCAATAATAAATGTAAGCCATAAAATCCAGGCATTACCAAGATTTGGATTGACAAACAGGGAGAAAGCCCATGTCACAGGTAAAACAAATAAAAGCTGTCGGCAGATGGATATAATCAGGGAAGAGAGTCCGCTGTCCAGCGCCTGAAGAATTCCCTGAAGAGCAACGTTGGTGCCTGCAAAAACAAAACTTAAAGAGATAATACGGGTAGCGCTGATGCAGAGCTTTTCCGTAGTTCCGGAAAGGCCAAAGGCCTCACAAAGCGGTGTGGCGAATACCCCCAGAGCCAGAGTTCCGATAATCATGATAATCAGAGTATACATAATACCGTAGCGGATACTGTCTTTGATTCGGTTTTTGTTTTTCATGCCGTAGCTGAAAGAAACCACAGGGGTAATTGCGTCGCGAAGGCCAAAAGCCGCAAAAAGGATAAACTGCTGGATTTTGTAATACAGACCATAAGCAGTGACCAGAGACTCATTTACATTTCCAAGGATAATGTTGATACCGTAGGTCATAACTGACATCAGAGCCTGTGCGATAATAGCCGGAAGACCAACCACATAGATTTCTTTTATAATTCCGCCGTGAGGCCTGATATATCGAAGTCCGTTTTTGACGCTTTTATTGTATTTCAGATGGAAGGTCAGTGCGATAAGAAAAGAAGCTATCTGACCGATTACGGTAGCAAGAGCGGCACCTGCAATTCCCAATTTGGGAAATCCCAAAAGTCCGTAAATCATTATCGGGTCTAAAATAATATTAATCACAGCGCCGGATATCTGGGCAATCGTTGAATGTGTGGAAAGTCCGGCCGCCTGGAGAATCTTTTCAAAAATGCTGAAGAAAACGATACCAAAGGAAATCACACAGCATATGCGAAGATAAGTAATCGCCATTTTGGTGATTTCCGGATTTGCAGTCTGGGTGGCAACATAGAATCTCACACCGAAAATGCCGAAAAGCATGAATAACGCGGTGATAACGAGACCGAGAAAGATGGCATTTCCAGCAACCCGTGCCGCCTTTTGGGTATCCTGCTGACCAAGGCAGCGGGACATCAGAACATTAACGCCCACACCGGTACCAATACCGATGGCAACCATGAGCATTTGTACCGGGAAGGCAAGGGTAAGGGCATTAAGTCCCAGTTCTCCTCCTTCCATATTTGACACAAAGGCGCTGTCTACGATGTTATAAAGCGCCTGAAGCATCATGGATATAATGATGGGGATCCCCATAGACAACATTAGCTTGTTGACGGGCATTGTCCCCATTTTTTTCATAATATTTTCCTGTTTCATATGAATACCTCCTGTAAATGAGAATGAAAAAAAGCGCAAGTCCATATCTGGACTTACGCTTTTTGCCGCTCGATGTTCCTAATTTAACGCAAAAAAAAGAAAAAATCAAGAAAAAAATTATCAATACCCTTGCTTTTTAAATCTTACTGTTGTAATATTTAGAGAAGAAAAAGGAACAGGAGTTATTTTTTTGGACTGAAATCTTACTCTTGTAATATTTTTTGTTATTAAATCTTACAAATGTAATATAATGTGGCTTTTGATAAGGAGGACATCATGAAAAGGAAAAATAAGACCTGTATGGGGAAAATGAATGGAAAAGCATTTAGATTGCCGAAAGCAGCAGCCTGGCTCGCCGGAATCGGGCTGTTGGCTCTGGTACCGCTTCTTTCGGTATTTTTTCTGAAAAACAGTCGTTTGACGAAGCCCCGGGAGCTTTTACAGGAATACATGAGCCATATTCCCAGACAGGAATATGAAGAAATGTACGACATGATTTGTAAAGAGGAATCTGGAAATATAAGCAAAGAAGCTTTTATTCAGAGAAACTCGGCCATTTACGAAGGAATTGAGATAAAAAATATGAAAATTGCCATAAAAGGATATGACAAAAAAAGAAAGGCGGTCGCATACCGGATGTCTTTCGACACAGCTGCAGGAAAAGTTGGATTTGAAAATGAGGCGTACTTTGTGAAAGGGAAAAAAGGATATGAATTAATCTGGCAGGATTCTCTGATTTTTCCGGGGCTGCTATCGACGGATAAGATAAAGGTATCCGTCACCCAGGCAAAAAGAGGAGAAATTCTTGACAGAAATGACCGGGTACTGGCGGGAGAGGGAACCGCTTATCAGGTGGGAATCGTTCCCGGGAAGCTCGTAAACCGGGACAAAGCGGCAAAAGCGGTTGCGAAGCTGCTGGAGATGGAACCGGAAACGATTCTTAAAAAACTGGGTGCAAAATGGGTAAAAGAGGATTCCTTCGTGCCGATTCGTATTATCCCAAAGGCCGGCAGGCAGATACCGCTGGAGGGGGAAGAAGAAAAAAACGAAAAGCTGCTGGAGATTCCGGGAATTATGCTGTCTGATGTTACAGTGAGAAGCTATCCTTACGGAAAAGCCGCCGCACATCTTGTGGGCTATGTGCAGAATGTGACGGCGGAAGATTTACAGGAGCACGAAGGGGAAGGCTATACAGACAGCAGTGTTATTGGGAGAAGCGGAGTGGAAAGCCTGTTTGAAAAAAAACTGAAAGGAAAAAATGGATGCAGAATCTATATCGAAGATAAGGAAGGAAAGGAGAAAAAAGAGATTGCGAGGACAATGACAGAAGACGGCGAAGATGTGAGACTGACCATAGACGCAAAGCTTCAGGCCTGCCTCTATGAAGAGTTCTGCGAGAATAAAAGCTGTCATGTGGCCATGAATCCGGAAACCGCAGAAGTGCTGGCTCTGGTCAGTACGCCATCCTTTGACAGCAATTCCTTTATTATGGGGATGAGCAGCCGGGAATGGAAAGCACTCAATGAAGACGAACAAAACCCTTTGTATAACCGATTCCGACAGGTATGGTGTCCCGGTTCTTCTTTCAAGCCGGTCACCTGCGCCATCGGTCTGGAAACCGGTGCCATTCATCCGGAAAAAGAATACAAAAACGAAGGATTATCCTGGCAAAAAGATAGCTCCTGGGGCTCGTATTATGTGACCACCCTTCATGAATATGAACCGGTAACCATGGAAAATGCCTTGATGTATTCCGATAATATTTACTTTGCCAAAGCCGCCCTTTCGATTGGTAAGGAAGAGCTTACCAAGAGGCTTCAGGGTCTGGGATTTCAAAAAGAACTGCCATTTCCGATAAAAATGGCAAAGTCGCAGTATTCAAATACCGGAAAAATAGAAACAGAGATTCAGCTGGCGGACAGTGGTTATGGACAGGGACAGATTCTTGTCAATC
>JALEIY010000204.1 GCA_022769785.1 Eubacterium sp. | reverse complement strand
GCATCATGGGCTCTTGGTATGCTCAGGAAAGATTATGATAAGGCGATTGAATTACTGGAAAAAGGAGACGGTACAGAGGGACTTGTTTTACAGCTTACTGTGGAAGAGTATCCGGTTATTCGTGAAAAGCAGACAGCGGTCATTCTTGAGCAATATAAAAAGAAGAATCCGGGAGAACATGATTATCCGATTTATATTCTGCCATTTGACGCAGTGCCGGAGGACTATGATACCAGGATATCTTTCCTTGAAGAAGTTACCAGAGATTATAGGGACTTAAGTACGCAGATTATGGTGGAAAAAGGACTTCTTGCTCCGGTTTGGGCAGAAGACCTGGATAGCTGGAAGCAGTTTGAATGTCTCGATAAGAAAAGACAGCGTTACAATAAAGACGGAAAAACGCCAAAACGAATTTATACTATCGTGAAAAACAAACCGGCTTTGTATAATTACCAGGATATTTTTCCGACTGAAAAAAGAGCATTTCATGATTTCCTTCTATCGTGTCCCAACAATCCTTTTGCATGGCACTATAAGAAGGATGAGGACTATACAGAGTATGTTGCCGAAAAAAGAACGGAGCTTCTGAAGACCATTGATGATATCTGTCAGGAGAAAAATTTGGTTTATTTTGCCGTGTCAAAGCTTCTGATTGGGGCAGTGGTATATCATGATACTATACCGAATTCAGATGCATCGGAAATCGAAGTGGGGTTGCTCAGGGAGGATTATGAGAAATTCATTGCTTTTATCCGTGAACATGGGAAAGAATATCAGGTTCAGCTGAATGAATATTATGACGGCGATGGACAGAAATATCCGATGAGAAGACGGAATATTTCTTTCTCGGGAGGAGAATATTCCAAAATTCGTGTCGGTCTTCTGGCATTTGACAAAGTACCGGAAAATTATTATCTTCAGCAGGGATTTCTTGAGGATTTGGATGAAATGAATCAAAATTATCTCGACCTTATTAATTATCATTCCCTCAACAGAAATAAGCTTCAGAATGCGGAAGAAGTGCAGGAAGAGAGACTGCGGTATCTGCAGACAGCAGATATACGGCAGGAAGCGGATAAAATTGAAGCATTTGCGCAAACATTTAATCAGAATGAGAATGTACACACTTATGGAAGAAATGCATTTGCGAGAAGTAAAAGAATCCGGGAGGAAGAGATTTTTCCGCTTCGAAGAGTACAGTTTCGTGATATTATGATTAACTGTCCGGGAGATTATACTCCATGGCAGCCGGTGCTGAATGCAGAGCTGGAACGTCAGGTGGCTGCGATACAGAAAGCGGATTTGATTCTGATAAAAGAGTTTGACCGGGTGTGCCAGAAACTGGGAGTCGGTTATTTTGTCTGTGGAGGTACCATGCTTGGTTATATGAGGCATGGGGGCTTTATTCCATGGGATGATGATGTGGACGTGGCCATGCTCCGGGAGGATTATGACCGCTTTATCCGTGAGGCAGGCCCATTGCTTGGCGATGGATTGTTTTTACAGACAAGAGAGACAGACCCGAATATCCCGTATCTGTTTTCAAAGATTCGTCTGGATAATACAGAATATATTACGGACTATAATGAGGAGAGAGATTTCCACAAAGGAATCTGCCTGGATATCTTCCCATTTGATTATGTTCCGAATGATTTGGAAGAAAGAAAAGAGTTTGTTGCCCGGGTGCTTTCCCTTGCCTCTGAGCATCATCTGATTGCAAGAAAACAATATCCAAAGCCACAGGAAGAGTTTATCCCTTCCAACGAACTGGAAAAACGATATTACAAAGAGCAGGAAGAACTCAGGCAGTATTACTGGAGTAAAGACCTTGCAAAGACACAGCAGGCTTATTTGCAGGAAGCAACCAAATACAATAAAAATGCGAAAGAGCAGGGGCTTCGTACCGTTGCCAGCTTCGTTCCAAGCTACACTTATATCGATTTGGAAGACCTTCTTCCGTACCAGAGAGGTGTATTTGAGGGAGTAGAAATATCTGTTCCAAAAAGACCGGATATTTTCCTGGAGATGCAGTATGGAGATTATATGGCGCTGCCACCGAAGCATCAGCAGGTGGCGCACAGGCTGAACCGATGGTCAACCTGGGAGGAAAGCTGGGACAAACCACCAAAGACACAAAAATAGAGAAGGGATAAAAGAAATGAATATTTTAATGTTGATGATGGCGGGATCCGGGACAAGATTTGGCGCAGAGATTCCGAAGCAGTTTGTACTTGTGGAAGATCGCCCGGTATTTTCTTATATTCTTGATGGATATAACCGCTGCGAATGTATTGATAAAATTGTGATTGTTGTGCATAAAAACTGGGTGGATTATGTAGAAGAGTGGAAAGAAAAGCTCGGAGCACATAAACTGGAGATTATCACCGTCGGCGGCTCCAGTCGGTCAGAATCTGTAAAGAACGGCCTTGTTTCCATGAAAGGGTTTGCGTCAGAAGACGATATTGTACTGATTCATGATGCTACCCATCCGTATGTGGATGAAGAAGGAACCCTGGGTGTGATTGAGGCTGTTAAAGAGTACGGTGGAGCGACTCTCGGTCAGAGGCAGTACGATACGGTTTATCAGATGAATGAAGAGACGCATATGCTGGAAAAGGTTGTTCCGAGACAGCAGATTGTGTCCGGCGCATCACCGGAGGCCTTTCATTATGGAGATATTTACCGTATTTATACCGAATCTACTGAAGAAGAGCTTGACAGCATGACTTCTGCCGGTGCGATTGCCTTGCATTATGGAATTAACATGAAGGTAATTCCGGCCAATGTGATTAACCTGAAAATCACATATAAAAATGATATGGAAGTGTTTAAGGAAATGCTTCACAAGTATTTTCCTGTAATTACAGAGATTTAATGAAATAATTAAACAGCCCGCTGCTTTACCATTGGCAAGAATCCATCTCCTGTCTGTCCGGACAGGAAGGGATTCAAAAAGCAGAGGGCTGTTTTTTCAGTCAGAGAAGGTAATAGTTGAAAGTATAATCATCAAAAACCCAAAATACTCTCTGTGATTAGTCCACAATATGTACTTTCAGCATATTTGTAGTTCCGGAGCGGCCAATTGGCACACCGGAAGTGATGACAGTGATATCGCCTTCTTCGAGAAGTCCGCTTTTTTTGCCGGCAGTAATGGCGCGGTCAAAAAGAACAAAAACCTCCCATTCTTCTCCGAGCATCAGCGGAGTGACACCCCAGGAGAGATTCAACTGACGACATACCTTTTCATCAATGGCACAGCCGATAATCATACAGGCCGGGCGGAAGCGGGAAATCATTCGTGCGGAAAAACCGGATTTGGTTACCGTAACAATTGCTTTGGCATTTAAATCGTATGCAGTGCTGCAGGTGGCGTGGCAAATGGCATCGGTAACGCTCGGGTCAGGATTCACGACGGTATCACGGAATCTTTTTTCGTAGTGGATGGCTTCCTCGGTGCGTGTGGCGATTTTTGCCATAGTCTGGAAGGCTTCTACCGGATAAGCACCGGCAGCGGTTTCTCCGGAAAGCATAACGGCACTGGTTCCGTCAAAAACGGCATTGGCAACATCTGTAGTCTCTGCTCTGGTAGGACGGGGGTTTTTCATCATGGAATCCAGCATCTGCGTGGCAGTGATAACAATCTTGCCGGCACCGCATACTTTATGGATAATCATTTTCTGGAGAATAGGAACCTCTTCCTCCGGAATCTCGACACCCATATCTCCGCGGGCTACCATAACACCGTCGGCCGCTTCGATGATTTCGTCAATGTTATCAACGCCCTGCGCGTTTTCCACTTTGGCAATGATTTTAATGTCTTCTCCTCCATTTTCCTTCAGAAGAGAGCGGATTTGTTCAATGTCCTCCGCGCTGCGGGTAAAGGATGCCGCGATAAAATCCACATCCTCCTGGATACCAAAAAGAATATCACTGATGTCTTTTTCGCTTAGATATGGCATGGAAAGCGATACGCCGGGAACATTCACACCTTTACGATTGGAAATGTAACCGCTGTTTTGCGCTTCGCAGTGGATATCGGTTTCATCCACAGACAGCACCTTAAGCTCGATAAGGCCATCATCAATGAGGATGCTGGCGCCTTTGCTGATATCATGCACAAGATTTTCATAGGTAATGCTGACGATCTCTTCATTACCGGTGACATCTCTGGTTGTCAGACAGAACTTCTGACCCCGTTCCAGATAAATTTTGCCCTTTTCAAAAGTTTTGATACGAATTTCCGGTCCTTTCGTGTCCAGAAGACAGGCGACAGGACGGTTATACTTTTTACGAAGTCTTTTTACCTCGTCCATACGCCCTTTTTGCTCTTCATGACTGCCGTGGGAAAAATTCAGGCGGGCAACATCCATACCGGCGCAGATTAACTGCTCCAGGATATCGTCCCTGTCCGTGGAAGGACCGAGAGTGCAGATGATTTTTGTTTTTCTCATAATGTAATCTCCTGTAAAATGTGTTAAAGTTAATAAAAATCATTCTTTTTCATTCTATTATTTTATAGTAGAATGTCAATGATAATTTTGTAAAATCCGGAGAAAAAGATAATGGAATATATAAAAAGAAAAATAGAACATTTTAATCTGGAACAAATCGCCCGCTCCGGGCAATGCTTCCGGATGAATCAGGTCGAAGAAGGGGAGTACCGGATTCAGGCGTCAGACCGGTGCCTTACCCTTTATCAGCAGGAAGAGGAGGTCATTTTCCTGTGTGGCCGGGAAGAGTTTGAAACATTTTGGGAAGAATATTTTGATTTGAAGCAGGATTATTCCCTGTATATCGGGCAGGCCAATCCCCGGGACGCCTATCTGGCAGAAGCGATTCAATATGGAAATGGGATGCGGATATTAAAGCAGGACCTCTGGGAGATGATTGTTTCGTTTCTGATAAGCCAGCAAAATAACATTGTCCGTATCAGACGCTGTATTGAAAATATCTGTGAAAAATACGGAAAAAAGATGACGGGAAATCAGGAAGAAGAATGGTATGCGTTTCCGGAGCCGGAGGCACTGGCAGGACTGCCGGAGGATGCGCTGATGGAATGTAATCTGGGATACCGGAGTAAATACGTCGTAAGGGCGGCAAGGAGCGTGGTAAACGGGGAAATTGACCTGGAAGCGGTAAAACAGATGTCTCATAAAAAGGCGAAAGAAGAACTGCTTAAGCTCTTTGGCGTGGGCGAAAAAGTTGCAGAGTGCATCTGCCTCTTCGGCCTCCATCATCTTGATGCGTTTCCGGTGGATACGCATATCAGACAGGCACTGGATAATCATTATAAACGGGGATTCCCGAATCGAAGATACCGGGGATTTCGAGGAGTTATGCAGCAATATATTTTTTACTATGAACTTTGGGGAGGAAAACAATGATTCGTAAAATAGTCACGCATCCCGTGACCCGGTATGTTTTTTTCGGGGCACTGGCTACGCTGGTTAATTTTGTAGTATATTATCTCTTAAGAACTTATACTATTATGGA
>JALEIY010000113.1 GCA_022769785.1 Eubacterium sp. | reverse complement strand
AACCAGAATATGGGGAACACTTTCTGTCGAACCATAGCATTCACAAACCATCAGATTGTGATTTTCCCATGCATGTCTGGTCAGCTCGTACGGCACCGGAGCACCGCCACATATGTAAAACTTTAACGAACCCGGTTTCTTCACTCCCTGATCCATGAGCTTCAGATAATCGTAAATAAATGGTGTAGCACCCATGGAAAAAGTACATTTTTCTTCATCCATGATTGCCATGGCCCCACGGGCATCATATTTATTCATCAAAACAAGCTTTCCACCAGAAAGCATGGATGAAATAATACCATGATGAAAACCTGTGGCATGACTGAGTGGTGCAGGCATAAAAATAATGTCTTCACAGCTCAGTTTCAACGCTTCATTAAATATTTTTTCACTGGAAATAATATTATTGTGCGTCAGCAATACCCCACGGCTTCCCTTCGTCGTTCCTGATGTAAAAAGAACGGTAGAGATATCATTGCCCGTGACTTCCGGTGCAGGGATGTCAGAAGATGGACCGGACATGATTTCATCGAAGTCATATCCTTTTTCAAATTTTTTGTCCAGACCTATATATACATTCGTAAGTTCATATCCCAACTCTTTTTCATTACTGAGAATAAAAGGAGCCATATCTTCTCCATGGTATGTCTCCAGGCAAAAATGCAGACGACTTTTCACCATCTTCATCAGACGAACCCATTCTGCTGCACCTGTACGCATTTTCATAGGAACAATAACTGCTCCCAGTTTAATACAGGCATATACAATAATCACAAATTCGCTTCGTGGTGTACATTGCAGTGAAACCATATCTCCCGCCTTAATTCCCTGTTTTTTCATCCAGGAGGCAAGAACATTCGCTTTCTCATCCATCTCGGAATAAGTATATCTTCTTCCGAAATCATCCACAATATATTCACGGTCACCGAATCTTCTGACTGCCTCGTTCCAGTAATCGTTCAGAGTACGGTCTGTCCATAAGCCTGATTCTTCATAATACTTTTTCTGTTGTTCGTTCATTTTTATATCCATATCCGTCTCCTGCAATTCCAAATGTCAACAAGCACCAACAAGCGCCAATCTATATTGTTCAAATACAAATCGGCGCTTTGTTCATTTCCTTCAACTTCAGAAGAATTTATTTATATTCTTTCTCCAGGCATTTAGCGATTGTCTGGCGCTGAATCTGGTTTGTACCTTCGAAGATCTGGAAGATCTTAGCGTCACGCATAAGTTTTTCTACCGGATATTCTCTGCTGTATCCATATCCACCAAAGATCTGTACTGCATTGGATGTTACTTCCTGCATACAGTCTGTTACGAATGTCTTTGTAATGGAACCTTCTTTACGAACAAGGCTTCCCTGATCCATCATTTTCATTGTATTGTTAACAAGGCAACGGCTTGCTTCAACTTTGATAGCCATATCAGCCAGCATCTGCTGAACCATTTCAAATTTGATAATTGGTTTTCCGAACTGTTCACGAACTTTTGCGTAAGCAACTGCTTCGTCAAGAGCGCGCTGCATGATACCAACACCAAGAGTGGAGATAAATGCACGGGACAGGTTCAGGGAGTTAAGAGCAATCTTAAGACCTTCGCCTTTTTTACCGATGATGTTAGCAGCCGGAACACGAACGTCTTCAAAGATAAGGTCTGTTGTATTGGAAAGACGGAATCCCATCTTATCTTCATGAGCACCTACGCTGAAACCAGGAGTGTCTCTGTCAATCATGAATGCTGTGATACCTTCTTCTGTTTTGAAGAAAGCGATGTAAAGGGATGCACATTCACCGTTTGTTGCGAATGTCTTTGTTCCATTAAGAATGTAGTCATCGCCATCCGGAACTGCTGTGGATCTTAATGCTCCAGCATCAGAACCAGCACCGGACTCTGTGATTGCGAAACAAGCAAATTTACCTTCTGCAATTACGTCTGCGAAGTAACGTGCCTGTTCCGGAGTACCTGCAAGAATAACGTTACGAAGAGCAACGAATGTAGTAACCAGTGTGTCAGCGTATCCTGCATCAACTTTTGCAAGCTCTTCAAAAATCATAGCAGTTGTTTCGTAATCCATACCAGCTCCGCCGTACTCTTCCGGAATCTCAAGCATATGAAGACCCATATCCATTGCCGGTTTAAATAATTCGATTGGGCATTCACCTTTTCTGTCGCATTCTGCAACGTATGGTTTTACTTCTTTCTCCGCAAAATCACGGACCATTTCAATAAGACTCTTCTGATCTTCTGTATAAAGCAGACTCATAATATACCTCTTCCTTTCGTTAAATACTATTAATGTTCGTTCTTTGTGATTTAAATATAGCACATATTTTCACCAAACTCTAATCGTAAAAAACTAAGTCTATTGGTAAAATTATAGCTTTTTCTTATCATTTTTATTGCATGAACTATTGAGTTTTAACATAGGTTTTACTTATATAATCCGCTTATTTTTTCCTTCGAAAGTGCAAAAAAAGAGGCCGCCCTGACGGCAGCCTCTTTTTGAGAGCTATATAGAATAACTATTTAACGCCCATCCATCCAGAGATAACCATTCTCTGAACTTCGCTGGTTCCTTCGTAAATTTCAGTGATCTTAGCATCACGCATAAATCTTTCGAATGGATACTCTCTTGTATATCCATATCCACCTGTAAGCTGTAAGCAGCGTCTTGTAACGTCACTTGCTACTTCAGATGCGAATAATTTACCCATAGCTGCAAGATGGCTGTGAGGTTCATGATCTTCTTTAGCCTGAGCTGCACGATAAATCAGTAAGCGGGCAGCGTCAACCTTTGTCTGCATATCAGCAAGTTCGAACTGTGTGTTCTGGAACTGAGAAATACGTCTTCCGAACTGAATTCTTTCAGATGTATATTTCACACATTCATCAATTGCTGCCTGAGCAATACCAAGAGCCTGAGCACCAATACCGATACGTCCTCCATCGAGAGTCATCATAGCGATCTTGAAACCTTTGTTCAGTTCGCCAAGAAGGTTTTCCTTTGGAACAACGCAATCTTCGAAAATTAATTCGCAGGTAGATGATCCACGGATACCCATCTTCTTCTCATGAGTTCCAACTTTGAATCCAGGGAAATCTCTTTCTACGATAAATGCAGAAATTCCTTTGTTTCCAAGCTCTTTATTTGTCATAGCGAATACAACAAATGTGCTTGCGAATCCAGCATTTGTAATAAAGATTTTGGATCCATTTAACAGCCAGTGATCTCCCTTATCCTCTGCAACGGTTTTCTGCATAGCAGCGTCTGTACCTGCACTTGGTTCAGTAAGACCGAAAGCACCAAGTTTAGCGCCGGAGCAAAGATCTGGAAGATATTTCTGTTTCTGTTCTTCTGTACCGAAGTTGAAGATTGGCCATGCGCAAAGAGAAGTATGTGCAGAAACCATAACGGATGTAGTTGCACAATATTTTGCAAGCATTTCACAAACAGCAATATAGTTTAAGTAGGAAAGTCCAGCTCCGCCGTACTCTTCAGGGAACGGAACACCCATCATACCCATATCAGCCAGTGCGTGCCATGTTTCTTCCGGAAAACGTTCGTTTTCGTCAACTTCTGCAGCTTTAGGACCTACTTCTTTTTCACAAAAGTCTTTGAGCATCCCTAAGATTTCCTGTTCTTCTTCGTTAAAATGGAAATTCATAATAACCCCTTTCTCAAAATAAATGGACAATAAAGTTCTTTATCAGATAACAGCAGGCTGCCACAAACGGGCAGTCGGCTGTAAATGATCATTCATTTGGTTTAATTTTATTTTCTATATATAATAGTGGAATATTAAGCTCTTGCTTTTTTAATTTCTTCTACGAGAACCGGGATAACCTCGAAAAGGTTTCCAACTACACCGTAATCAGCTACATCAAAGATTGGAGCTTCCGGATCTTTATTGATAGCTACGATACAGTCAGATCCGCTCATACCAGCAATGTGCTGGATAGCTCCGGAAATACCGCAGGCAATGTATAATTTCGGTCCAACAGTTTTTCCTGTCTGTCCAACCTGATGAGCGTGTGTAATCCATCCGGCATCAACTGCAGCACGGGAAGCACCAACAGTAGCGCCCAGCTCGTCTGCCAGAAGTTTGATGGTATCGAAACCTTCCGGTCCACCAACACCACGACCACCGGAAACGATGATTTCAGCACCCTCTAAATCTACGCTTTCGTCACCCATCTCTTTGATAATCTCGAGAACCTGTGTACGAATCTGTTCTGCTGCAACATGAATATCTTCTTTGATGATTTCTGCCTTTGGCTCAACCTGTTCGCCTTTTTTGAATACGCCAGGACGAACGGTACCAATCTGAGGACGGTTATCCGGGCAAAGGATGGTAGCCATCAGGTTACCGCCGAATGCAGGACGTGTCCATGCAACGTTTCCGCTTTCTTCATCGATATCAAGGTTTGTACAGTCTGCTGTAAGACCTGTATGTAAACGACAGGAAACACGAGGGCCAAGGTCACGACCATTGTTTGTAGCACCGATTAAGATACTTGTAGGTGCATATTTTTCAACTAATGCGCAAAGAGCGATCTGGTATGCATCTGTTGAATAGTGTGCATATTCTTCTCCATCAACAACGATGATTTTATCTGCACCATATACATTTGCAGCTTCTACTGCAGCATCTACTTTACTACCAATAACAACAGCAACAAGCTGTCCACCCTGTTTTGTAGCAAGGTCTCTACCAGGAGTAAGTAACTCTAAACCAACATTTTTCGCTGTTCCGTCTTCGTTAGTTTCAACGAATACCCAAAGATCTTTTGTCTTTACTTCCATCTTCTACTTACCTCCTTCTTATAAAATGCCAGCACCGCTTAATGCTGCAAACAGCTTCTTAGCGGAATCTTCAACGGTTTCTTCCTGGATGATTTCTCCACCGGATTTCTTCTGAGGAACGAATGTCTTTTTAACCTTTGTAGGTGAACCTTTCAGACCAATCTTTGTCTCATCAAGAACTAAATCAGAATCAGAGATAACCGGGATTTCTGCACGGTTAGCAGCTAATTTACGTTTGATGGATGGGAATCTAGGATCCCATGCAGGTTTTGTAAATGTAACAAGAGCAGGCATCTTAGCAGCGATTACTTCAACGCCTTCTTCAACTTCTTTTCTAACCTTAACTGTGTCACCGTCAACCTCTGCCTCAAGACCGTATGTAACTTGAGGATATCCAAGATGTTCAGCGATTTCCGGACCAACCTGAGCGGTATCACCGTCGATAGCCTGTTTTCCACAGAAGATTAAGTCGAATTTGCCTTCTTTTTCTTCTACCATCTTGATTGCTTCGCTGATGATGTAGCTGGTAGCCAGTGTATCAGAACCACCAAATTTACGTCCGCTGACAAGGTATGCTTTGTCAGCTGCGATAGCAAGACATTCTTTTAATGCTGTTTTTGCCTGTTCCGGACCCATGGATAATACCACGATTTTTGCTTCCGGATCTTTGTCCTTAATTCTGGCAGCTGCCTCCAGTGCGTATCCATCAAAAGGATTCACGATAGAAGGTACACCCTGACGAATCAATGTGTTTTTCACCGGATCGATCTTAATCTCTGTAGTGTCCGGAACCTGTTTTACACAAACAAGAATATTCATTGTTTTTCCTCCTCTTTTTTATAAATGCGACGCATGTTTACGCCAAATCCTTTATTGTAAGGATTTATACCTTTTATCTAAAACCGGATTCCGGAAAATCCGGTTTTAAAACTGTAATTATGACAGGCTGAAATAGCCGCGCTTTTCCAGATATCCACGTTTATCAAGCACATTAAGGATGTTACGTCCCTCTTCTGTACCTTCAATAATTCTTCGGGCACGAACACTGTCTCCGATATTTACCATCTCAACGTCCGTGCCGTCAAACTCTGCATGGAGCTGGTCAAGAATCGGAATATTTGCTCTCATACCAAGGCAGACAAAACCGTAATCAAAAGCAAGCTCTTTAATCTCACCTTCCGGTGTCTCTACGACGAAAGCATCTTCCTTCACTTCCAGAAGTTTGGTTTTTACAAACTGCTGTACATGATATTTTTTCATAAGTGATGTGGTATCCGCCTTAGTTACCGGATCCAGACCGCTGCCGATGGCAGGCATCATTTCCACGATGCTCACATCTGCTCCTCTCGGCGCAAAAAATTCCACCACATCAAGTCCAACGGCTCCACCGCCGATAACAATGACTTTTTTATCTTTTAAATCTTCCGGATATTCATTTACCTGATTAATCATACCAAGAATTGAGAATACCTTTCCGCCCTCTTTATCTACATTTTCTGCAATTCCTTTAATCGGAGGAAGCAGTGGATTAGAACCGGTAGCATTTACAACAATGTCCGGATTCAGGCTTTTCACCATCTCAATATTGGCGTCTGTATTTGTAAATACAAAAAGATTGTGAAGCTTTCCTGCACGATGAATCAGATAATTCGGGAAATCGGCAAGTCTCTTCTTATCCGGAATCTTGGAAATCTCTGCGGCAAGACCGCCGAGATATGGTTTTTTCTCAATCAGGAAGGTGGTACATCCCACTTCTGCTGCCGTACAGGCAGCTTCCAGACCGGCAGTACCGCCGCCAATAACCACAACATTGCATGGTTTATTGATTTTTCTGTCTGCGTAATCCGCACCCTTATTGACAGCCGGGTTTACTGTACAGCGGATTGGACGGTTGATACCGATACGATGTCCGGCACATCCAATATTACAGGAAATACATTTACGCAAATCATCTTCTTTTCCAAACTGAACCTTATTTACCCAGTCAGGATCTGCGATAAGTCCTCTTCCCATACCGATAAGATCTGCATCGCCTTTAGCAAGAACATCTTCCACTACCTGAGGATTACGATAATTACCCATGGAAATACATGGTTTGTTGTAACGTTCTTTTACAGCTTTTGCCATATAGGAACGCCAACCGTCCGGCAGGTAATTGGCATCAATCTGATACTGAATGGAACCGTTCAGACCGGCGGATACATCAAAGATATCCACCTCATCCTGCAGATACTCCAGATACTCCAGACAATCATCCAGTGTGTTTCCGCCTTCCATCAGCTCATCTGCACTGATACGAAGGATAATCGGGAACATCGGTCCAACCTGTTTGCGAACCTCATCAATAATCATTCTGGCAAATCTGGCACGGTTTTCCGGGCTTCCGCCAAACTCATCGGTTCTGTCATTTGTCAAAGGGGAAAGGAACTGGCTGATAAGATAGGAATGTCCTGCATGAATCTCCACCGCATCAAACCCTGCAGTCTGCACTCGTTTTGCAGCCTCACCGTATTTTTTCGCAATGTATTCAATCTCTTCTTTTTCAAGAGGTCTCGGAATCTCGCCACCCGCCTTGGAAGGGATATTGGATGCCGATACCGGCTGCATACCGATACGGGAAGACATTGCAGACGCTCCCGCATGGTTAATCTGAAGAGCGATACATGCTCCATGTTTATGAACAGCCTCACAAAGCATAAACAATCTCGGAATATAACTGTCCTTATCAATTCGAATCTGTGTGGTTCCATTGGAACCCTGTGGAGAGTCCACACTGGCATTCTCCACGATAATGAGTCCTGTGCCTCCCTTTGCACGCTGTTCATAATAATTAATATGAAGAAAACTCATCTCGCCGTTCTGTTCACCGAAGTTGGTTCCCATCGGCATCATAACAATACGGTTTTTCATTGTCATACGTTTCACTGTCAGCGGTGAAAAAATATGCTCGTATTTTTTTTTCATATCTTATCTGCCTCCTTACACATTTTCAAATACAGCCGAAAGAAATCACTTCTTCCGGTCGACTATAAACCCGGATATGTATAACAGAAACATTATCTTATATGCAAAATACTAATAATTACAGACCCTGTTCTTTTTTGTATGCCTGATATTCATCCGTAGGCATATCCAGTCCTGTATATAATTTGTAGGCAACTGCTCCCTGCCACAGAAGCATTCCTTCGCCGCCGATTACTTTTTCACAGCCGGCTTCTTTTGCCTCTCTCATCATTCTTGTCTCTAACGGATTGTAAACAGTATCTGCAACAACAAGGTCCGGACGGAATACGCTGGTGTCTGTAATGAGTGTTCCGTCTTCGTTCGGTTTCATACCTACAGAAGTAGCATTAATCAGGATATCTGCATTGGCAATGTCTGCTTTTAACGCATCCTGATCGTCGAAACAGGTCACTTTTACTTCGCACTCCGGAACTTCCTGTTTCAGCTTCTCAGCAGTTCCTTTTGCTCTTTCAAGGAAAGGATCATTGCCATTGAAGATAGAGATGGATTTTGCTCCCTCAAGAGCACATTCTACCTGAATCGCAGTTGCAGCGCCACCGGCACCAAGAACAACGATTCTCTGATCTTTTACTTCTACACCATGTTCTCTCAGATTACGCACAAATCCGCTTCCGTCTGTCATATGTCCAATCAGCTTACCGTCTTCATTGACAACGGTATTGCAGGCGCCGATAATTCTGGCTGCCGGTGACAGTTCATCGACATATTTTGCCACTGCATTTTTACAAGGCATGGTTACATTGAAGCCTCTCATTTTGAAAAGACGGATTGCATCCAGTGCCTGCGGTACCTGATCTTCTTTAATATCAAATGCCATATATGCATAGTCCAGATTATGATATCTGAAGCTGAAGTTGTACATTGCCGGTGAACCGGAATGTCCTACCGGACTTCCGATAAGCGCAAGTAAACCTGTTGAACCTTTAATTCTCTGTTCCATTTATAAAACCTCCTGTCAGCATAAACATTTCAATGATGTCGCACACATACCCGGTTTCATCAGATTTCACAAAAAATCCAGTCTTATTATAGTACAGTTCATTCAATAAAACCAATAGATTTTTATTTGGCTCTCTTATGAATTAATAGTTTTTACAAAACGAAACTGTATACCAGAAATAATCTGCGAACTGAGTATAAAAAAATTGGTCATTCTGACTATGGAAGCGCCTCATTCATGGGCATCTTTCATAAAAATGTTATGTTAAATAATAAACTAACCATATTCTACGACATCTTGCTGTTTTTTTCAACCTTAAAATTACATCCATGGGGAAATCCCGTCTATTTTATCTCTCAGTCTTTCAAAAGCTGATCCACCAGCTCGTTGCAGATTTCGAGGGTGCTCTTTCCGTCTGTAACAATCACAATATCAGCAGCCGCTGTATATTTTTCTCTTCTCTTTTCCATAAGCTCTCCGATAAATTCCACATTTTTGTTATTTTCAATCAGAGGACGGCTGTGGTCATCTTTTACACGCTCAAGAATGGTTTCCGGTTTAGCAGTAAGTAGAACTACTTTGCCGTTCTTCTTCATTTCCGCCACGTTTCGTTCACGAAGAGGAACACCACCGCCACAGGAAATCACTACATTTTTCTTTGACTGCATTTCAATAAGAAGGTTTGTTTCCGCATCACGGAAGTATTCTTCACCATAAGTTTCAAAAATATCAGAAATGGACATTCCTTCTCTCTTGGCGATGATTTCATCCATCTCCACGATTTCCATTGCAAATAAGGTACTTAAAAAGCTGGAAATGGTTGTCTTTCCTGCACCCATAAATCCGATGAGAACGATATTGTAATCGAAAATCTTACGTGCCTGAATCTGTTTACTGCATCGTAAAATGGTATCATAGACTTCTTTAATCTCTTTTTGATGCTTTTTACCTGCAATACTGTCACTCAGCCATTTTTCAATTCTTGCCTCGCGCTGCGGCTGAAGAATCGGAATATTATTCGCCTCTTTATAGGCCATAATCTGCTCTACAATTCGGTTACGCATCAGCAGTGTATTTAATAATATTTCGTCACACTGCGCCAGGTCTTCTCTTAATAATTCTAACTGTTCCATATCATTTCTCCAATCTTTAAATATTTATATTCACAGCATAAAATGCTGCAATACACTTTATCATTCATAAATTATCTGCTTTTTCCAGGAGCCGCCTTTCACATACAGCATTCCGAGAGGAACGGAGGAGGCCGGCGCTGCCATACAGGCAAGAAAGATACCCTGAAGTCCCATATAACGGCTCAATAAAATAACCAGAATCACTCTTACCAGAATACAGTTTACAAAGGAGCTTCCCATAACAAACCAGGTATGCCCCGCCCCCACGGCAAAAGCATGGTACACAAGAAAGAGTGCATAAAAAATCTGCCCGATAATCTCAATTCTTAAATTCTTTACCGCCCAGAATGCCACCTCTGTCTCCGAAGTAAAAACGGAAACAAGCTGCGGTGCGATTATTTCCACAACCAGAATGATAATCAGGGCCGCAAGGCAGGTAATTTTGTGAGCACTGTGTAAAATTTCCAGCGCCCTCTCTTTTTTTTCGGCTCCCAGGGTCTGCGCCACCATGGTGGAAGTTGCACTGGACACCGCAGAAATAAAGAGCTGACAGAAATCTTTTATCTTTGCACTGACTCCTGCTCCCGCAGAGGCTGCCACTCCGTAGACATTGATAAACTTTGTAACGGTCAGCCATGACAAGCCCGCAATGGATTGCTGAATCGCACAGGGAATCCCCAGACGTAAAATGACACGAAAGGTTCGAATGCGAAATCCCGGATGAAAAAGAGAAATCCCAAATATATCCGGATGAGAAAGCACGTGGAAGAGAATCAGGAAGAATGAAATCCCCTGAGCGATTACTGTAGCCGCAGCCGCCCCTCCGGTTCCCCATCCAAACCCTCCTACAAACAGGACATCAAGAGCTATATTGGTAAATGTGGAAAGAATAATAATCTTCATGGGGCGACGGGAATCTCCCACCCCTCTTACGGCCGCTACCAGAGCATTGTAACCGGCAATAAACAAAAGTCCCGGGCTGCAGACTCTCAGATAAATCAATGCTTCTTCATAAGCCGGTGCTCCCAGCAGAGTCAGCAGCTTCCCCGAGAAAAGAAAAAGACCGGCAAAAAGGCCGATGGCCAGAACCATAAAACTGAAAAAAAGCGTATTGACTGTTTCTTTCATTCTCTCAGTATTTTTGGCTCCGAAAAACTGTCCGATAAGGATATTTCCTCCCTGGGACAGGCCGATAAGAATCTGTGTGAGCAAAAGCATAATCTGACTGGAATTATTAATACCGGATATTCCTCTTCCTCCGATAAAATGACCGGAAATCAGTAAATCAGCCATACTGTATAAAGACTGCATCAGATTCATTATTACCAGAGGGACTGCATATTGCAAAAGCTTCCGAGGAACACTACCCACAGTAAGGTCCTCCGTCATCCTTGGATTTTCCATCTTAGTTTCACACCCTTCATTTCTTTAAACCGTTAAATTGGATATATAA
Source organism: Eubacterium sp. (assembly GCA_022769785.1). Lineage (GTDB taxonomy): Bacteria > Bacillota > Clostridia > Lachnospirales > Lachnospiraceae > Anaerobutyricum. The sequence continues at coordinate 3,003 of JALEIY010000113.1, read as the reverse complement.
TAACACACTTTATTGGGATTGTCATGTTATTTTCCAAAAAAATATATAAGAAGAGCTCCCTTTTTTCCACGTTTCATATAGAAAAAAATGATATTATTCCGGTGATTTAATATGTCCCTGCTCGAGATGCGGCTGAATAAAGTTCTCTTTTGCATATTCCCACAAAACCTCAGAGCCTTCTGAGGTATGACGGTTTCGATTCAGAATCTGTTCCAGTCGTATTCCATGCTCTGTCCAGCTTTTACCGTCAGTGGCTGCATTGAGCATCATCGGCTGAAGATTATCCATGACATGGGCAAACCTTGCCTCCGGGGTCTTCCATTCTTCAAATTCCTCCCATAATGCCCGAAATTGTTTTCCCTGGTCTTCCGGCAGCATCCCGAAAATTCTGTCAGCGCCTCTTTCTTCTCTCTGACGCTGCGTCTTTTTACCTTCCTCGTCATAAGCATAGGTATCCCCGGAATCAATTTCCACCAAATCATGAATCAGAATCATCAGAACCGTTTTTAAGACATCGATGTTCTCATTGGCATATTCAGAAAACACAACCGCCATCAAGGCGGCATGCCAGGCATGTTCCGCATCGTTTTCTTTTCTTTTTCCGTCACTTAGCCAGGTCTGTCTTCCTATGTATTTTTCTTTATCAATCTCAAGAGCAAATTCCCATTGTTTTTTCATTCTGTCCTTTTCCATATTGTGTCATCCTTTCTGCTCCAAATGAATCGCAACCAGAATATTTTAACATAAAAAATGAAAAAAGAAATGTACAGATTAGCATTTAACCGGTACATTTCCATCATTACAGGCGTCTTATTTTTTATTATGAATATCATTTTGTGACTCAAAAAAATCGGTCAGTGTATCCAGCGCTTTCACCCAGACCGCCAGTTCTTCTTCTGTAAACTGGCTCATCAGAGCTTCTGTCATCTCATCGTGGAACTTTTCGTGATGTTTATAAGCTGCAATCCCCTTATCAAGAAGATAGACATTTACCACCCGACGGTCAGTCTGACTGCGTTCTCGCGCCACATAACCTTTATATACCAGGCTGTTCATGGATGTAGTCAGTGAGCCCACCGTAATCTTGAGTTCCCTGGCAATGGCGGACATTCTTTTGCCTTTTCCCAGTCCGATTGCCTCAATAATGTGCATATCATTATTACTGATATCTTTAAATTCTTCGGTTATAATTGCTTTTTCTTCCAGCTCAAGAATCTGGTGAAAGGTGTAAACTAACATCTTATTTATGGTCTTTTTTGCATCCATGTATCTCTCCCGTATTTTCCTTGTGTTTTTGTCTCCGGCAGCCGCCAGGTCTCCTCATTTTGCAGATAATGAGACTATTATACTAAATAATCCGAAAAGAATCCATTACTTCTTTCACGGTTTCCATTTTTTTTGCTTCGTATGCTTTTGCTCCGCAAAACAGCAGCGCATTGTCCGTATTTCCTTTTGCCGCCTGTATCAGAGCATCCGTAATACAATATGGTGTTTCTGCGGGATTACAGGTGTGAATACAGTTAAGGCACTGCTTTGGAGGAATTCTTCCCTCTGTGGCAATTCTCTCCATAAATGGATTCCTGATTGCTCTTCCCGGCATTCCCACAGGACTTTTTACTATAATAATATCCTCTTTTCCGGCATCTATATACGCCTGCTTATACTTTTCATCCGCATCACATTCTTTTGTCGTCACAAACCGGCTGGCAACCTGAACGGCATCCGCGCCAAGTTCCATGGCATGAACCGCTTCTTCCCGATTAGAGATTCCTCCGCCGACTACGACCGGAATCTCTGTCGCATATTTTTCTTCATAGCGTTTTATCACTGCGATTATTTTCCGGATTTCCGCATCATAGGCTGCTCCATCATATTCTTCAAGCTGTTCTTTCGTAAATCCCAGATGCCCTCCGGCTTTCGGGCCTTCAATCACCACAAAATCTGCAGTTCGACCGTATTTTTTATCCCAGTATTTTAAAATCACATTGGCGGATTTTTCTGTGGAAACAATCGGAGCGATGGCAATGTCGCTTCCCTTCGTATAGGCAGGAAGCTTCACCGGCAGGCCGGCTCCGGAAACAATAAAGTCTGCTCCGGCAGCAATGATTTCTTTTACATTTTCTTCGTAATGATTCATGGCAACCATAATGTTGCAGCCAATGATTCCCTTCGGGGCAATTTCCCGGGCTTTTTTCATTTCTTTATGAATGGCTCTTTTATTTGCCTCCAGGGTATTGGTATAAAAATCCGGCTCCAGATATCCAATCTGTGATACGGATATGGTTCCCGCACCACCTTCTTTTGCTACAGCTCCTGCCAGTCCGCCAAGACTGATTCCAATTCCCATTCCTCCCTGCACTACAGGGATTTCCAGTGTTTTTCCATTAATCGTAATTGGTTTGTGCCTCATTTCTGCCTCCCCGCTACATTCTGCGGAAGCGCTCGTATCTTGCTTCCACCAGTTTATCAGCAGACATTTTTTCTTTTTCTTTCAGAAATCTGCAGATTCTTTCATCCAAATCTTCACAGATTTCCAGCATAGTATCGATGGTATAATCTTCCGGTTCCGGAATAATGGTTTCCACAAATCCCGCTTTATACAAATCATAGGATGTGAGCTTCATTACTTTTGCCGCTTTTTCTGCAAGAGAAGCATCCTTCCATAATATAGAAGCAAATCCTTCCGGAGAAAGGATGGAATACATGGCATTTTCAAAAATCCAAACCTCATCGGCCACGGCCATGGCAAGTGCTCCGCCGCTTCCGCCTTCTCCTATTAAAATAGAAAGAACCGGGGTTCGAAGTGAAGACATTTCATAAAGATTTCTTGCAATCGCCTCACCCTGTCCTCTTTCTTCCGCTTCCATTCCGCAAAATGCTCCCGGTGTATCAACGAAACAAATCACAGGACGTTGAAATTTCTCTGCCTGTTTCATAAGACGAAGGGCTTTCCGGTATCCTTCCGGTTTTGGCATTCCAAAATTTCTTTTTACATTTTCCTGG
>JALEIY010000100.1 GCA_022769785.1 Eubacterium sp. | reverse complement strand
AGAAGCAACGACCGAGCCGGCAGGCGAGACGAACCCGTAGGGTTCGAGCCTCTTCTCTATAACACAAAAAAACACCGCCCCCCGCGGCTTTCCCGCAAGAAACAGTGTTCCTAGTGCGCCTTCTGGGTTGCGGTGGTCCGGAGGACCACTCTGCTCTCGCAGAGAGCAGAAGCAACGACCGAGCCGGCAGGCGAGACGAACCCGTAGGGTTCGAGCCTCTTCTCTATAACACAAAAAAACACCGCCCCCCGCGGCTTTCCCGCAAGAAACAGTGTTCCTAGTGCGCCTTCAGGGGCTCGAACCCTGGACACGCGGATTAAGAGTCCGCTGCTCTACCAACTGAGCTAAAAGCGCATATCCTTTTGTTTTTCAACGCAAGGACTATTATATATCAACTCAAATTATAATGCAAGCTTTTTTTTATTTTTTTTCGATTTTTTTACCATCATTTTCTTGTTTTGAAAGAATTTCTTCCAGAAAATGAGCCGGGCCGTCTTCATCGTTGGAACCGATGACGATATCTGCCTTTTCTTTTAATACATCCATGGCATTGGAGACCGCTGCTCCGGTGCCGGCAAATTCTATCATGGAAATATCATTATTGCTGTCTCCAATGGCAAAGACATCGGAACGGTCAATATGATATCTTTCGCAGAGAATCCGCAGTCCTTCGTCCTTATTGGAGCCTTCATAAAAAATCTCGAAGGAATACGGGAACGGGCGGGTGATAATGACCCCTTCTGTTTTCTCAAACTTATCCACAAATCGCTGTGTTTTTTCCACCGTGTCAAAGCATCCGCTGAATTTGTTGACTTTCATCAGCCCGCGTTTTAATAAAAGATTCGCGGAAAGAATCGGAATTGTGGTGGCAAAGAGGTTATCACAGAAGGTTTTATTGCCGGAAACATCGTAAAAAATGTGTCGGACATCATTTTCCACATAGGTATCGTTGTCAGAATATATCTCAACAAAACCATTTTCCTGTCTGATATATGAGTATATCTCATAGGCCAGCTCCTGCGGAATCTTATGATTGTAAACAAAGGTTTCTGTTTCCACCTCTGTCATGGCGGTTCCGTTACTGCTGATACAGTAGCGAATGCCTTCTATCCCTTTAATCTGTTCCTGTATGCTTCGGTAACATCTGCCGGAGGTCGGGACTACCATAATGCCTTCCCGGCAGGCACGACTGATGACATTTTTTGTATATTCTGAAACGGTACAGTCGCTGTGCAATAAAGTGCCGTCCAGATCAATTGCTGCTATTTTCATCTTTTTGGTATCTCCTGTTTTATAATGGAAATATTATATAGTAAAAGAAGAAAAAATTAAATGCTTTTTTCTTGTTTTTTTTTCAAAAACTTTTATAATGTGTTAGAGACAACCTTACATACCAGGAATAGCAGATTTTATTTTGTTGTAAATACATTTTTATTTTTCGTTAAAGGAGCAGATATGAGTAATAATCAATTTCATTCGAATCAACGGTATTTTACGATTTGTATTTATACGGTATTTGTGATTCTGGCAGCCTGTATTATTTTTCGACTGCTTTTTCACTGGAATGCCACCGTGGCTATCATAACCACTTTTATCTCCCATATGTCCAGCTTTGTCATCGGTATCCTGATTGCGTTTATGGTGAACCCGCTTGTAAATTATATTCACAACGACCTTTTGATAAAGCGGTTGAATGTTCAGCGGAAAAAGCTGGCGCAGATGTTATCCATTACGATTTCCTATCTTATTGTTCTGGGGTTTATCGCAATCTGCCTGGTATATGTCATTCCGCAACTGATTTCCAGTCTTTCGGATCTCTCTGCCAACATTCCGCAGATGTTTACCACCTTTTCCTTCTGGCTGAGAAGAATTGCCTACAGTAAGGAATTTGTGAATAATACTATGATTAATAATTTAATCAACAATCTGTCACCGAAAATCATGGAGTTGTCCACAACACTGGCATCAAAAATCATACCATGGCTTTATTCCGCCTCAATTTCTTTTGTGAAATTAATTATTACAATAATTATCGCTCTGGTGGTATCCATTTATCTGCTGGCGGATAAAAAGCTGATTTTTCATACCTTTAAGAAGATTCTCTATGCGTTTTTACCGGTTTCCACCGCAAAATCTGTTATCGAAATCGGCAAAAACTGTAACCAGATTTTTACCGGATATATTGTTGCGAAGGCCATTGATTCTCTGATTATCGGGATTCTCTGCTGCATCATCATGAGTATTTTAAATCTGCCGTATTCGGTTCTTGTCAGTGTGATTGTGGGTGTAACCAATATGATTCCTTATTTTGGACCTTATATTGGTGCCATTCCGGGAGTGATTCTGCTTACGGTTCTCCGCCTGAAATACGGAATTATTTTCCTGATTATGATTATTTGTCTCCAGCAGTTTGATGGTCTGATTCTCGGTCCCCGCCTTCTCGGAGACTCCACCGGTCTGCGGCCTATTCTTATCCTCTTTGCCATAACCATCGGCGGAGCATACATGGGTATTATCGGAATGTTTCTCGGTGTCCCTGTCATTGCGGTACTGCAGTACCTTCTTACACTGTTGATTGACAAAAAGCTGAAACAAAAAAATATTACCGTATAAAGAAAAGCAGGGTTTTATTTTCCATTTAAAACCCTGCTTACTTCTATAAAACTATGGCATATGCAATCCAGAAAACACCAGAAGCCACGCCCGCTGAAGCTTTTTCTCTGAATGTCCCACCTGATTTTACCGATGAAATTCAACGCATCTGCTCCACATTCTCTTTATGATATTATATGTCTTTCCGGCGCTTTTGTTTCTGTTTATTTTTCATGATGAATCACCATCTTGCAGATAGGATTCCCTTTTTTTACGAACTTTTCTTCGTATTCTGTCATGACATTTCCTTCCAGATATTCACTGTGATGAAGGTCAAAGGTGCAAAGCTCCACGCTCCATCCGGCCTCCTTCACTTCCTCCAGTGAGAAATCAAACAATGCTCTGTTATCTGTCTTAAAAATAATTTTTCCGTTATCTTTTAAAATATTATCGTAGCGCTCCAGAAATTGTCTTGATGTCAGTCTTCTTTTGGCATGACGGTCCTTTGGCCATGGGTCGGAAAAATTCAGATAAATCTGCTCCACTTCTCCTTTTTCAAATACCTGGGTAATATTTTCTGCGTCCATACGGATGAAATGAATGTTCGGCAGAGGGTTTTCTTCTATCTTTTCAAGGGCTCTCACCAGCACACTGGAATACTTTTCAATTCCGATATAATGAATATCCGGATGAAGCTCTGCCATTTTCATAAGGAACTGCCCCTTTCCCATTCCTATTTCAATGTGAATCGGAAGGTTCTGTTCAAAAACCTCACTCCATTTTCCTTTGTATTGTTCCGGATTTTTCAGCGCAAATTCATTGGCGGCAATGGTTTCTCTGGAGCCTTTTACATTTCTCAGTCTCATTTTTTTCCCCTTTTTTCTTATTATTCCTACTATATCTTAAGCTTTGTCCGTTTTTTTTGCAATTAATTTTTGCTTTTTCTTGCGATTGAATCAGGGATAGTATAAAATAAATAGAACGTTTGCTACATTTTTAAGAAGAAATATATGAGGAGATACCATTTATGAAACGATTTTTTGTATTATTATTATCTATCATGATGCTATCGGCTGCCGTTCTTCCATCTTTCGCCACAGATACATTTGCGGCAACCGAAGCCGAAGAAAAAGCTACGGTTTCTTCCACGGAAGAGCAGGGGGAAGCGGAGGCAACCACCGCCGCTGCAAAGCCGACACGAATTGAAGTATCCGAAAATGACAGCTCTGATACAAAGCCAATCGGAGATTCTTTCTCCTACTATAATATGGAAGCTCTCGGAAGCGGCCCGGATATCACAGCAGAATCCGCCATATTAATGGATGCGGAGACGGGAGCCATCCTTTATGGCAAGGAAGCGAATACGAAGCGTTATCCTGCCAGCATTACAAAGGTAATGACCGCTCTTTTAGCTGTGGAAAACTGTAATATAAACGACATTGTCACTTTTTCCAGCGAAGCGGTAAACGGAATTGAAGCCGGAAGCAGCAGCGCAGGCATTAACGTGGGCGCAAAGCTTACGGTGGAAGATACACTCTATGCCCTTATGCTGGTTTCCGCCAATGAAGCAGGCGCAGCCCTTGCCGAGCATATCGGAGGTTCTACTGAAGAATTTGCAAAAATGATGACCGAACGGGCAAAGGAACTGGGATGTACCGGAACACATTTTACCAATCCCCATGGTCTGCCGGATGAGAATCATTACACCACGGCCCATGATATGGCTTTAATTCTGAAACAGGCTATGAAATATGATTCCTTCCGTAAGATTGCAAGTGCAGATTCATACACCTTAAAAAAGAGTGATACCCTGACCGCTAATCTGGAATTATGGAATCACGCCAAGATTCTTCGTGAAAACAGCGAATACTATTATAAATACGCAGAAGGTGCTAAAACCGGATTTACACAGGCTGCCTTAAATACCCTTGTCACCTATGCCAAAAAAGGAGATACCGAGCTTTTATGTGTCATCCTTAAGGATTATGGTGCAGACCAAAGCTATTATGATACCAAGGCACTCTTTCAGTGGGGATTTAAAAATGTCAAAAAAATATCTCCGCTTCAGTCCTTTGATTTGAATGCGGCTCTGAGCCAGGATAAATCTCTCGACTCGAAAAAGCTGGAATCCTATATGTCCCTGAATCCTTCTTTTAATAAGGATTATTACATCCTTGTTCCGGTGAATACTGACGAGAAATCTCTCACAACCTCTTTTACTCTGAAAGAAAATTCTGAAAAACAGATTCTCGGCTATATTAACATTTCTTCCGGAGATACCGTAATCGGCACTACCCCGGTTACATACGAAAAACAGATGACTACAGATGATATGATAGATTTGAATGAAGATGACCTGGAAACAGCCCCGGTGGATAAAGATGCCTTTACCCCGCGCAAGCTTCTGGAATATATCATCCGAATCATTATTGCAATTATATTGATAGTAATCATTATGAGTATCATCCGGCGATTTGCCGCAGAAAAGAGAAGAAAAGAGCGGATAGAGGCCCGTAAGAACGGCTCTCATGCCTCCGTTTCCAAGAAGAAAAAGAAAGGCAGACACCAGCGATAAACCATACAAAAAACCTCCGAAGCATTTTGCTTTAATGATAAGCAGGATGCCCGGAGGTTTTATTATTTTATTCTGGTTTGATTACGGATTTACCACCCATATATGGACGGAGAACTTCCGGAATATTTACAGAACCATCTTCATTTAAGTTGTTCTCCAGGAATGCAATCAGCATACGCGGAGGAGCAACTACCGTATTATTCAGGGTGTGAGCAAAATATTTGCCACCTTCCCCAACAACACGAATCTTCAGTCTTCTTGCCTGTGCATCTCCCAGATTGGAACAGCTTCCCACTTCGAAATATTTCTTCTGACGAGGGGACCATGCTTCCACATCAATGGACTTCACTTTCAGGTCTGCCAGGTCACCGGAACAGCATTCCAGGGTACGAACCGGAATATCCAGGGAACGGAATAAATCAACGGTATTCTGCCACAGCTTATCAAACCACATCGGGCTCTCTTCCGGTTTGCAGACTACAATCATTTCCTGCTTCTCGAACTGATGAATACGGTAAACGCCTCTTTCCTCAATACCGTGAGCTCCTTTTTCCTTACGGAAACATGGGGAATAGGAAGTAAGTGTTCTTGGCAGTGTATCCTCCTGAAGAACCGTATCGATAAACTTACCAATCATGGAATGCTCGCTGGTTCCAATCAGGTAAAGGTCTTCTCCTTCAATCTTATACATCATGGCATCCATCTCGGCAAAACTCATAACACCGGTTACCACATTGCTTCGAATCATGAACGGCGGTACGCAATAGGTAAATCCTCTGTCAATCATAAAATCTCTCGCATAGGAGATAACCGCAGAATGCAGTCTGGCAATATCACCCATCAGATAATAAAAACCATTTCCGGCTACCTTTCTTGCACTCTCAAGGTCAATGCCGTTTAATTTCTCCATAATGTCTGTATGATATGGAATCTCAAAGTCCGGAACCACCGGCTCTCCGTATCTCTGAATCTCAACGTTTTCCGTATCATCCTTACCGATTGGTACACTCGGGTCAATGATATTCGGGATAACCATCATAATCTTTGTAACCTTTTCACCCAGCTCTGCCTCAAGCTGTTCAAGCTCTGCCAAACGCTGTGCATTTCTGGTCACCTGTTCCTTAACTTCCTCGGCCTCCTGTTTCTTACCCTGAGCCATAAGTGCGCCGATTTGTTTGGAAATCTTCTTTCTGCTGGCACGAAGGTCATCGGCCTCCTGCTGTGTCTCTCTTCTCTTAACGTCGAGAGCAATTACTTCATCTACCAGAGGAAGCTTCTCATCCTGAAACTTGTTTCTGATATTCTGTTTTACGATTTCCGGGTTCTCTCTTAAAAATTTTAAATCTAACATAGTGCCTCCTGAATTGTAACACAAATTATTTTTTTTCTTTTGCCGGAATAATGATTGGGATTCCTTCCGGAATAATCTCAATTTCCAGAGGGAAACCGCCCGGCAGCTGCTCTCCGTCATAATCCACGCTGATATCCTGTTCAGACAGATTTTCAATCTTCAGATAATCGGTCTGAATATATTCAACCGCAGGATGATTTACATGATCCCCCTGCAGGATGGCCAAAAGCAACGGTGTCACCTGGAATAAATCCATCTTTTTAATAATAATAACATCAAAAAGTCCGTCAACAGTAGATGCCAGAGGTGCAATCTCCTTAAAGCCTCCCACACTCTGAGAATTAGCAACAATAAAAAGCAGAATCTCTTCTTCCGCCGTTTTCTCCTTTGTGGAAAAACGCATCAGCATCCGGTTGGTAAACTGTTTCGGTAAATCAATGGCTCCTTCCAGATAATAGGCCAGCTTACCCATGGCCGCCTTTTTATCCTTGGTCACCTTAAATCCGATATCGGAAAGCATGCCTGCCGCCACCACATTTATGAAATACTTGCCATTGACTTTACCCACATCCATATTCTGCACATGAAATGCCTTTATCATATCACAGAACTTTTTCGGGGTCTGGGGAAGCTTCAGGCAGGAAGCGAAATCGTTGACTGTACCGGCGGAAATCACTGCAACCGGTGTATGGCTGCCACTGATTACCACACCGTTAATCACTTCATTCAGCGTACCGTCACCGCCTACGGCTACGGTAAAATCATATTCCCCCGGTTTCAGGGCCGCTGCCCTGTTTAATGCGTCATCCTGCTTCTGTGTGTAAAATACATCAATCTGATTACAGGTCTGGTCCATAATCAGTGTCCCGACAATGTTTTTAATTTTATCATGAAAATTCTGTCTGCCAGAAGACGGATTGATGATAAAAAGTCCTTTCATTTCCTTCCTCCTTCAATCATTTTCTCTTCCCTGCATTAATTCATTCTAAAATACTTTTTCTCTCTTTTGTCCCGGCATAAATTCATTATATTTTAACACAATATTTACCGATTGTACATTTTTATCTTATAAACATTTCATATTTTTACCATATCAGAGACTTCCATGAAGAATTGTCAGAACCGTTTTCAGGTCTTCCACCGCCATCTGGCCCGGTGCGGATGCTTTTCCGGCAGCGCCAAAGGTTAAAGCAGAGCCAAAAACCTCTCCGCAAAGTCTGCTGATAACTCCCGTTCCGGCCATGGACATGGTGATAACCGGACGGTCTGCATAACACCGTGTCATTTCCTCTGTGGCTGACAGAAGGGTAAGTACATCCTTTTTGTTTTGCGGCATAACCGCAATCTTTGGAATATCTGCTCCCAGCTCCTGCATTTTGCAGAGTCTTTTTACAATCTCCTCTTTATCCGGAGTTTTATCAAAATCATGGTTGGAAGCAACGACCTTCACTCCACATTCATGAGCGAAATCAATGACTTCTTTCACCACTTCGTCTCCGGTAAATGCTTCCACATCGATAAGTTCCACCAGCCCGCTCTTTGCCGCTGCTTTGTTTAATGCAGCATAGGTCTCCGTCTCAATGGATTTTTCTCCGCCTTCTTTTGAGGTCCGGAAGGTAAAAAGAACCGGCATCTCTCCTAAAACGGCGCGAAGCTCCTTTAATGTTTCTTCCACTTTTTCTGCATCAAAAACATCATCATACCAGTCCACACGCCATTCCACCACATCGGCAGATAACGCTAAAATTTCCCTTGCCTGGGAGAGGATTTCCTCCTTTGTTTTTCCGACAACGGGTACGCATATCTTCGGTATCCCATCCCCGATTTTTACATTTCTGACTTCAACTGTATTCATTTTTCTACCTCTGAACTTTCCTGGTTCTGATTTTCAAAAACGCTCTGGCATTCCTGCTGCGAAATGTGAGTCAGGCGTACGCATGATAAAATCCCATATATTATAAAGTAAAAAGCCCTGCAATACAAGGCTTTCTTCGGCAGATAATACGGGATTCCTCCCTATATCCTGTTCTCTTTACAGAGTTTCTTATTTTCGTACATTTTGACATCTGCAGCCCGTGCAACCCGAAGAATCTCTTTTCCTTTTCCATAGGCCAGACCAACGGCACTTGATATCTTCACTTCGTCATCCACCTGCGCCTTTTCCAGCTTATCCGCGGCGGCTTTTATCAACATTTCCGCTTCCTTTTCCAACGGATTATCCACCACGACCACAAACTCATCCCCACCGATTCGATATACCCGGCATCGATTACCGGAATACCCGTTCAAAACCACAGACAGTGTTTCTATTGCCTTATCTCCCATGGCATGGCCGTATTTATCATTAATGGCTTTCAGATTATTGATATCCCAGAAAATAACCGCAATATTTTCTATCCTTGGATAATATTGCCGTACCATTTCCTCATACTTGTTCTTATTGAACACGCGGGTCTTTAAATCCGTTTCTTTTAAATAGGTAAGCCGTGCGATTTTGAAGGCATCCTCATTGCTGCTGATAACCGCATACTGGATGATAATGGCAAAAAGAAACAGGACGATGCTCCTCGGAAATACTTCAAATACAATAATAACAAAGACCGGATTGCTGTTAAAAGGAATATTCAGCGCCTGCCCGGAAATGACATTCAGATACCAGCTTCTTGTATGCGTGCTCTGCAGCAAAATATTAAGGTCACAGATTCCATAATAAAAGCTGAGCAGGGAGCTTATGAGCATGGTAACTGTATTTACCGCATATACAAACCAGATAACATCCCTCCGCCGGTACTGAATCGAAAAAAGCAGCGGAATCGCATATAATAGAACTGCGTGAAAAGATAAGAGCGAAACGATAATCCCGCAAATCACACACATGAGGGACAAAAACAGATACTTTATCCACGGCTTTGACAAATCTCCTTTATAATAAAGCAGCAACGGCAGCAGATATAACACCAGCGTAGATGTAAAGGCGATAGACACCAGCTTTTCATCCACTTCAAAAAATCCGATGGTATTCAGCAGCCATACAAAAGCAACACCTGCTAAAAACCAGAAAAATCCCTTTACTGTATATCTGTTTGATTTTATTTCCTGTTGCAGCAGCTCCTGTCTGTACTTTTCTCTGAAATCTTCCATATCCGGCTTTCCCCTGCAGCGCACTTAATCATACTTAAACCGAGTATAACACAAACATTCGATAATGGCAGAATTTTTTAACCTAAATGGTTTTCGATTTCACCTTTCCGTAAATTGCGGAAGGAATCGGTATCATAATTACAAAAAAAAAGAGATTGCCAATGGCAACCTCTTTTTTTCGTCAAGGAGTAAGACTGTTTTAAATGTTCAGAATTTTCATTCTTTTATATTTTAAGCTTTCATTCCAATCAGGGAAACGACTCCTATAATAATCAACACCGGGAACGCGATATAAATCAGTCCCGCAGCAACCATTCCGATTAATATCAACGGCAGAAGCACAACAGATAATAGCATTTTTGAAATACCCCATGCTGCTTTAATTCCAAAGAAAAATAATTTTCCGACAAAGCCAAGCATGCAAATTATAAATAAAACTGTTAACATAATTTATCTCCTTTCGATTTGAACTGTGATTTATTTTTTATACCAAGTTTTTCGTTAAACTTAGGGTCCTTCTCCATCTTTTCCAGGACACGAATTAAATATATTCTTTTCGCTGCCTCCATTTCTCCACCTCTTTTTCCCGTGTGATTCTTGCTGTATTTCCATGATTACAGTATAATAAATATCAGAACATTAATACACAGTAAATGCATTGAAATATCAGGGTATATTTCTCTGATTTCGAGACATAGAGGGGTATCAGTATGGGAAAACAATCTACAAGAGAAAACAAAAATATATATCAGCTCTGCCGGGAAGAACAGGGATTAACCCGGGAAAAAGCCAGTGAACAGATGACCGGCGTATCCGCCTCACGAATTGAAAAAATCGAATACGAGCTTCAGGAGCCGACTCCATACGACGTGGTTCAGATGGCAGACTGCTATAAAAAACCGGAGCTGTGCAATTATTATTGCTCACATAAATGTTCCATTGGAGACCGATACGTTCCCGAAGTGGAAGTCTCCGAGCTGCCTAATATCATTCTTGAAACCATAGCCAGTCTGAATGAAATCAATCCACTGACCGGCCGGCTGATTCAAATTGCCCGGGACGGCAGGATTACAGATGATGAAATCCATGATTTCGCTTTTATCAGCAATAAACTGGATGAAATCTCTCTCGCTATTGACTCCCTGAATCTGTGGGTCGATAAAACCGCCAGTGAGAACAATATTAATATCCGTCTGTTTCATGAAGAAAAAGAAAAATTGAAAAAATGACTTTGCCCCGCCTGGGGCGAAAATGATTTAATCTTTAACAACTTCGTAAGGCCAGTCAATGATGCCTCCGAAATCTTT
>JALEIY010000071.1 GCA_022769785.1 Eubacterium sp. | reverse complement strand
TTCCGGTGATATTGTACCGGTGTCCATTACCGGCTCCAGCGAATATGATTTGATGGGAGATGTTTATTATGAAAATGAATTTACCGAATAAACTGACAATACTGCGGGTGATTCTGGTACCGTTTTTTGTATTTTTCCTTCTGGCACCGGAAAGCCTCATTCCTCATTCCACAGCAAAATGGATTGCGCTGGTCATTTTCTGCGTAGCAAGTATTACGGATTTTCTGGACGGTCAGATTGCCAGAAGATGCAATATGGTAACGAATTTTGGAAAGTTTATGGACCCTCTTGCGGATAAGCTGCTGACCTGTTCTGCTTTTATCTGCTTAATCGTGACAAGACAGGATGCACTTCCTGCATGGATTGTTATTATTATCATTGCCAGAGAATTTGTTATCAGCGGATTCCGTCTGGTTGCCAGTGATAACGGCGTTGTTATTGCTGCCAGCTACTGGGGTAAATTTAAAACCAATTTCCAGATGTTTGCGATTATTCTGCTGATTGCTGACCTGGGCGGACGCACAGCATTTATTATTGAACAGATTCTGATTTATATCGCCCTGATTCTTACTGTGGTATCTTTGGTGGATTACCTGGTGAAAAACATTGATGTACTGAAGGAAGGGGGCTCTGAAAAATAATGAGCTCCGGACGAAGAATTGTTGAGATTCCGCTGGAAAAAAAGATTGAGCGAATTTTAGTACACCGAAAGTTTACCGTAACGACCGCCGAATCCTGTACCGGTGGTCTCATTGCCGCATCTCTTGTAAATGCCGATGGAATATCTGCTGTATTTAAAGAGGGATATATTACTTACTCCAATGAAGCGAAGGTAAAGCTTCTCGGAGTTAAGGAGGAAACCCTTGCCCGCTTCGGCGCAGTTTCCAGAGAAACGGCTAAGGAGATGGCAGAGGGAGCCGCAAAGGCTTCCGGCGCAGAGGCTGCAATTGCTGTAACCGGTATCGCCGGACCGGGAGGAGGAACTCCTGAAAAACCGGTTGGTCTTGTTTATATCGGATGCCACGTCAATGGTAAAACCGTTGTAAAACGATGCTTTTATGGCGGCGACAGAGACAATGTGCGCCACATGGCTGCAAAAGAAGCTCTCGAGCTGCTCTACTGCCAGATTTTATCCGAAGAGGAAAACGACAGATAAAAAACGGAAGATACATACGAGAAACGCACGAAAGAGATTTTGTGCGTTTTTTTCAATAATATTTTAGAAACTTGCTTCAATGTTTGCTCCAGCTTGACATTTTCTGGTCTAATTGATATAGTTTGTGTGGAACAAAAGATACAAGGTGGGAAAAATATGCTGATAGAGATAGATTTTAACAGCCCGGAGGCAATTTATATCCAGCTTCGCAATCAGATTGTGATGGAGATAGCGCAGGACAGGCTCCATGACGGGGATTCGCTGCCGTCAGTCCGCAGCATGGCGAATATTCTCGGGGTGAATATGCATACGGTGAATAAAGCTTATGCGATGCTTCGCGAAGAAGGATATCTGAAGCTTGACCGGAGAAAAGGAGCCATTGTTTCTGTGGAGGTCCGGAGCAAGGCGGATGAGCTGGCCAAGATTAACGATTACATGCAGATGATTGTTGCCCAGGCTATTTGCAAAGAGATAACCAAAGAAGAAATGAAACGAATGGTAGGAGAAATGTATGACACATTTCTTTTGCTGGAAGAGGACAGATAGTACAGTATCTTCTTATGTTCTCAAGGAATGACATTTTTTAATATATAACAGCAAAGAGAGGTTTTCAATGAAAAAAGAATATAATAAATACGCCTCCCGGGCGCTAACACGCGCCGGGGAGGATGCCAGAGCCTGCCGACAGAAGTATATCGGAACAGAACATCTTGTTTTGGGACTTCTTGCGGAGGAGAGTTCCCTTGCTGGGAAGGTTCTGACAGAGAATGGATTGAATTACCAGACTTTTTCGGATGCGGTGCTGGGAGAGTCGGCAGCCCTGGGAGACGGGGAACTGACCGGTTTTTCCGGTTACAGTCCGAAAGCAGTACAGATTCTGGAAAACAGCAATGCAGAGGCAGCACGCTGCGGTTCAGAGCAGATTGGAACAGAGCATATTCTTCTGGCGATTATCAAAGAGACAGACTGCATCGCCTCGCGGTTATTAAAAGGATTAAATATTAACCTGAAAAAAATATATGTGGATATCATGGTGACTCTTGGCATGGATGCGTCCATGGCTCAGAAAGAGTATCAGGCTCTGACCGGACAGAAGAAGTCAGGGAAAAATGCCTCAATGACGGAGGTTTACTGTGAAGACCTTACCCGGAAAGCCAAAGAAGGTCTGACTGATCCCATTATCGGACGGGAAGAGGAGCTCTCGCGTATCATTCAGATTCTCAGCCGAAGAACCAAAAACAGCCCGTGTCTGGTGGGAGAGCCGGGCGTGGGAAAAACTGCCATTGTGGAAGGGCTTGCCCAGTGGATAATCCGCGGAGAGGTGCCTGAGATGCTGCAGGGCAAAAAGGTGATGACCCTTGATTTGCCGGGACTGATTGCCGGGTCCAAATATCGGGGAGAGTTTGAAGAACGAATCAAACGCCTGTTGCAGGAAGTGATGGCCCGGGGCGATATTTTATTATTTGTAGATGAAATTCATACAATGATTGGTGCGGGAGGAGCAGAAGGAGCCATAGATGCTTCCAATATTATAAAACCGTTCCTTGCCCGGGGAGAGATTCAGCTTATCGGGGCCACTACCCGGGAAGAATACCGCAAATACATCGAAAAGGATGCCGCTTTTGAACGGCGTTTTCAGCCGGTTACCGTCGAGGAACCAACCATTTCTGAGGCGGAGATGATACTGAACGGCATTAAGAACCGTTTTGAGGAGCATCATCAGGTTCGTTACACGAAGGGAGCCATTGAGGCGGCAGTACGTCTGTCTGCTAGGTACATCAGTGACCGTTTTCTGCCGGATAAGGCCATCGATGTGATGGATGAGGCCGCTTCCGGCAAAAGAGTCGGCCTTTACTCCATGCCGGAATCCATGAAGAATCTGGAAGAGCAGATAAAAAAATGTGGTATCCGGAGGGAAGAAGCTCTGCTGGAGGGTAATTTACGAAAGGCAAAGCTGAATAATACAAAACAGCAGAAGCTGCGTGCCGAGCTGGATGCGCAGCAAAAGGCCTGGGAGCAGGAAAAACAGGAAAAATGTATGACGGTCACAGAAAATGATGTGGCTGCGGTGGTGGCCGCATGGACGAAGATACCGGTGACAAGAATCAGTCAGTCCGAATCCCAGAGACTTTTGCATCTGGAAGAGACATTAAAGAAGCGTGTAATCGGACAGGATGAAGCGGTGACCATGGTGGCAAAAGCCATAAAACGGGGAAGGGTCGGCATGAAAGACCCGAAACGGCCGATTGGTTCTTTTATGTTTCTGGGACCGACCGGTGTGGGAAAGACGGAGCTTTCCAAAGCACTGGCAGAGGCATTATTTGGGGATGAAAATTCCATGATTCGTGTGGATATGTCGGAATACATGGAAAAACACAGCGTTTCCAAACTCATTGGTTCTCCTCCGGGATATGTAGGATATGAGGAGGGGGGACAGCTCAGTGAGCAGGTGCGCCGTCATCCGTACTGTGTTCTTCTCTTTGATGAGATTGAAAAGGCCCATCCGGATGTGTTTAATGTATTGCTTCAGGTGCTTGATGACGGGCAGATTACCGATTCCAACGGCCGAAAGGTTGATTTCAAAAATACCGTAATTATCATGACCTCCAATGCAGGGGCACAGAGAATCATGGCACCGAAGAATCTGGGATTTTCTACCGTATCTGACAGTGAGAAAAATCACGAGCGCATGAAAAACCAGGTGATGGAAGAAGTAAAGCAGCTCTTTAAGCCGGAGTTTTTAAATCGTATCGATGGTGTGATTGTCTTCCGCACTCTGGAAAAAGAGCAGCAAAGACAGATTGTACGTCTGTTGTTAAAGGAGATGACAGAGCGCATTCGCCAGATGCCGGGATTTGAGCTTGAGATTACGGATGATATTGTGGAACATATCCTTACGGTCGGCTATCAGCCGCAGTATGGTGCCAGACCGCTTCGACGGGCGATCCAGAATGAGCTGGAAGATTTCCTGGCCGATGAATATTTAAAAGGAAATATTAAAAAAGGCTCCGTGAATACCCTCGTGATGCGTGATGGCAGGGTTGCCCTGGAATGATATCAATTCTTCATGGAAATTTAATATATTTATCTGGAAACTTTGCAGTTTTTCCTGTATAATCAGAGTATCTTAATTGATTTCAGCCGTCCGGGCGGCGTACAGTCGTTTTCCGGAAGACGTGGGAGGAAATATTACTATGGCTATCGTTAAAGAATTGTTAAGAACAGAAGAGAATGGCAGCATCAGTTTTGGAAATTATGACCTGGATACAAAGACAAAGTTATCCGATTTTAAATTTCAGGAAGACACTTACAAGGTAAAGACCTTCCGGGAGATTACCAGACTGGAGAAAAACGGGGGAGTAGTATATGAATCTGTTCCGGGCTCTGCAGTTCATGAATATAAAGAGACGGAGCGTCAGGTTACCTTTTATGTGGAAGCACCGGATGATGTTCAGATTACGGTAGAACTGGAGCCGGAAAAAGAGTACAAGGTATATGTGGATGATACCAATATTGGAAAAATGCGTTCGAATCTCGGTGGAAAGATTAATTTCAGTATTGAACTCAACGAGGGCGAGCAGGCAAAGGTCAATATCGTAAAATTATAATAAAAACAGGAAATGTCCTGCGATATTTAAAAAAGACAGAGAGTTCGTAACCGGACTCTTTGTTTTTTATTTGACAGGAAATTATTTGTTTTTGGACAGGAAGGAAGAAGAATGGCAAAATCAAAAACAGTATTTTTTTGCAGTCAGTGCGGTTATGAAACCGTAAAATGGCTGGGACAATGCCCGGGATGTCGTCAGTGGAATACACTGGTGGAAGAAAAGGTAAGTACAGGGAAAAATAATAAAATTAAAAAAGCATTACCGCAGCAAAAGCTGACCGGTTTATTTGAAGTATCCATGGAAGAGGAAGACCGGATGAGCTCCGGGATTCCGGAAATGGACCGGGTTCTCGGGGGAGGAATTGTAAAAGGATCCCTGACACTGGTTGGCGGAGACCCGGGAATCGGTAAATCCACCCTGCTTCTGCAGGTATGCCGGAATCTGGCCAACACGGGAAAAAAGGTCATCTATGTATCAGGGGAAGAATCTCTGAAACAGATAAAAATGAGAGCGGATCGTCTGGGCGGTTTCGAAAAAGAAGTATATTTGTTGTGCGAAACGGATATCCAGGAGGCCGCACAAACTGTGCGGGAAAAGAAGCCGGATATGGTTGTCGTGGATTCCGTGCAGACCATGAGCAGTGATGAGATTGGTTCCGCACCCGGCAGTGTCAGTCAGGTAAGAGAGGTTACTTCTGTTTTAATGCAGCTTGCCAAAATGGAAGGAATCGCTGTTTTTCTGGTGGGTCATGTCACAAAGGAAGGCGTGGTAGCCGGGCCGAAAACTCTGGAGCATATGGTAGACACGGTACTTTATTTTGAGGGAGACCAGAGCGCTGTTTATCGTATTTTGCGGGGAGTGAAAAACCGTTTTGGCTCCACCAATGAGATTGGTGTATTTGAAATGAAACAAAAAGGACTGATGGAGGTGTCTAATCCTTCTCTGGTGATGCTGGACGGGCGCCCGCTGGATGCATCCGGTTCCGCGGTTGTCTGTTCCATGGAAGGAACCAGACCGCTTCTCATAGAGATTCAGGCCCTGGTATCGCCAACCAGCTTTAATATGCCAAGACGAACCTCTGTCGGCATTGATTTTAACCGGGTAAATCTTTTGCTGGCTGTTCTGGAAAAACGGGCGGGGATGCAGCTTGGAGGCTGCGATGCCTATGTCAATCTGGCAGGAGGAATGAAGCTTGGAGAACCGGCCATTGATTTGGGTATTATTTGTGCCCTGGTATCCAGTTACCGGAATCGGCCGATTCATCCCGGAACCATGATTTTCGGAGAGGTCGGGCTGACCGGAGAGGTGCGGGGAGTCAGCTATGTTGAGCAACGGCTGGCAGAAGCGGTAAAAATGGGCTTTACCCGATGCATTATGCCAAAAACCAATGCGGATTCTCTGGATAAATCCATTTGCAGCCACATTGAGGTAGCCGGGGTTTCCAATATCAAAGAAGTGCTGCAGGTGTTGTGATATGACGATGTTTTTCGAACATTGCTCAACGACTGTACAGAATTGATACCTTGTCTGTTAAAGGAACTGTTTGGAAGACCTTGTACAGCGAATGAGAAAGTATATTTTTTGCCCAATGAACATTTCCTGAATCGTCAGAATGGAGATACGGAAAAACGTATTACCGATACCTGTTTTGCAATGGAAAGTGATATGGATAAATTGTTTCATCTGGAATGTCAAATCAATCCGGATGGAAGTTTCCTTATCAGGAGTTTTGAATATGATGCACAGATAGGGCTTGATAATGGAACACTGGATGATGAGATAATGAATATACGGCTGGCATATTCTGCTGTAATTTATCTGCGAGAACAAAAGTCAGAAAAAAGTCCGCTTTTCATCCGACTGATATCCTACGATGGGGAATTGTGCTATGAAGTTAAGGTGCTTAGAGTTCAGGATTATTCTATTGAGGAGATTTTTACAAAAGGCCTTTTGTTTCTGATTCCATTTTATATTTTTCGGTATGAGAGACAGTTCCCTTTTATTGAAAAAGATAGATTTCTTCAGGAAAACCTGATAGACACCTATCGATTTATTAGTGCAAAGCTGGAAGAGGCAACAAGACAGGGGATAATCACAGAATATACGAGATGTACCTTGATAGATATGACGAAAAAAGTGATGAGAAACCTGACATGGAAATATGAAAATATCAGAAAAAGGATGGTGGAATTTATGGTAGGACCAATATTGGAATACCGGGCAAAGACGTTATATAACAGAGGGATTCAGCAGGGCTTTCAAAGAGGTAAAGAAGAATGTTTACGGGAACTGATTCATGCAGGGATTCTGAAACAGGACGAGGCGGCAAATTATCTGGGGATGACGAGAGACGAATTCGGAAAAATATTCACCGAAGAAAAGTAACATTCAGGAACGCCCCGGCGTTCTTGCTGTGAGATGCGCGTCATGCGTTAGCATGACAAAACCATGACAAAACCAGCAGTAAAACCGCTTGCACACCCCAAAACCTTATGCTATACTTAGCCCATATGTGCCAGTAAGTATTATATTTTATTGCAAAAGCAAAAGTGAGCATAAAATACACCCATTGAAATTGGAGGAAAGACATGTTTCAGTTTGATTATGTAAAAAAGGCGGATCCGGAAATTGCTGCAGCCATGGAGGCAGAGCTGGGACGTCAGAGAGAGAATCTGGAATTGATTGCTTCAGAAAATGTAGTATCTGAAGCGGTTATGGCGGCTATGGGTAGTCATCTGACAAATAAATATGCAGAAGGATATCCAGGAAAACGTTATTACGGCGGCTGCCAGCACGTTGATGTAGTAGAGAACCTTGCCATTGAAAGAGCAAAAGAGCTGTTCGGATGTGAGTATGCCAATGTACAGCCTCATTCCGGCGCACAGGCAAACATGGCAGTATTCTTTGCTGTAATGAATGTTGGTGATACCTATATGGGTATGAATCTGGACCACGGCGGACATCTTACTCATGGAAGCCCTGTCAATATGTCCGGTAAGAACTACCATTGTGTACCTTACGGCGTCAACGATGATGGTGTGATTGATTACGATAAAGTCAGAGAAATTGCGTTAGAATGCAAACCGAAGATGATTATCGCCGGTGCAAGCGCTTACGCAAGAAAGATTGACTTTAAGAGAATGAGAGAGATTGCTGATGAAGTGGGAGCAGTGCTGATGGTGGATATGGCACATATTGCCGGTCTCGTTGCAGCCGGACTTCATGAGAGCCCGATTCCATACGCTCATGTGACAACTACAACCACACACAAAACTCTCCGCGGACCAAGAGGCGGACTGATTTTATCCAGCGAAGAAGTTAATAAAAAATAGAACTATAACAAAGCAATCTTCCCTGGCATCCAGGGCGGTCCTCTGATGCATGTAATTGCTGCAAAAGCAGTCTGCTTTAAAGAAGCCCTTTCACCGGAATTCAAGGAATATCAGGCGCAGATTGTAAAAAATGCAGCAGTTCTGGCAGATGCGCTGATGGAGAGAGGCTTTGATATCGTGTCTGGTGGTACAGACAACCATCTCATGCTGGTAGATTTAAGAAAAATGGATCTGACAGGAAAAGAGATGGAGAAGCTTCTTGATTCTGTACACATCACCTGTAATAAAAATACAGTACCAAACGACCCGAAATCTCCATTTGTAACCAGTGGTCTTCGTATCGGAACACCGGCAGTTACTTCCCGTGGTCTGAAAGAAGATGACATGGTTCAGATTGCAGAGGCAATCAAACTGGCGATTATCGACCGGAATCTGGAAGCGGCAGATGCTATTGTAAAGAGCCTTACAGATAAATATCCGCTGTATAAGGATGCGGTATTATAAAAATTCCTGTATTTAATCAGGTTTTCTTTCCGGAATCTGAATAAAACAGGTTGTGAAAGTACACCCCTGTCGTAACGCTCTGTGAAAACAGAGCGTTACGACAGGGGATTTTCATATGTTCCGGCATAGAAAACCAAAAAGATATGTTACAAGTATGCCGGAATCAAAAAATAAAATCGGAGGTAAAAAATGATGAGAAGAATTACAAAAGATACAACCATCGGAGAATTGTTGGCTATCGACCCGGAGATTTCTCAGGTACTGATGAGCATCGGAATGCACTGCATTGGCTGCCCTTCTGCAGCAAGGGAGACGTTAGAACAGGCTGCAGAGGTTCACGGAATGGATGCCGATGACCTTGTGGAAGATATCAAAGGATTTCTCCAGGCATAAAAAGGAGCGGATGCACCAAAAACAGCTCTAACCCTATGGCAGTGATTCATGGATTGCATGGAATCGCTGCCATATTTTTATGAACAAGCGTGGTACCTATGGCATAATCGCAGACGACTTGCGTTTTGCTACTCAACTTTCGAACGTTTATGGAAACGCCATTCGCGCTAAACTCGCTAACGCTCAGACAACGCGCTCGGTGGCGGATCTGTTCTCAAGTTTCGTTACGCAAAATCTGCAAAGCATCTGCTTTTTATACCCCATAGGCATCCACGCTTTTTTCATAAATCTTCGGAATCCGATTCCATTGCAAATCCATGAATCTCCGCCATTTACGCCACACCCAATGTCAAAAGCTGTTTTTGTCCCTGTAGGATGTGGCACAACAAAAAGACATTAGCCAAAGTAAATAGATTCTGCTGAAAATGCGCACAAAAAGGCCGTCGGCAGTTACGGTCGTTAGACCGTTACTGCGACGGACCATTTTAATGCTATAAAATCTGGATTAGAAGCCCAGCTCTTCTCCAACTAAAATGACTTTAATACGGTCTGGATCCCGGGATAGTCTGGTTGTCACAAGAGAAGCACAGATAGAAGAAGTGCTCATGCAGTCCATGCAAAAGCCGGTTTTCGCACATGGGGAGTCTACATTTAAACGGATACAGTTTGGAGGACAGGCTTCCCGATGGATTCGCTCGAAAGCAGCCTCCACAGAAGGAACCATCTTGTTCATTCCGACAACGACAATCACGTGTTTCGGGCCATAACAGAGGTTGCTTACCCGGTTTCCGTTTCCGTCAATATTTACAAGCTGACCATCTGTGGTAAAAGCGTTGGAGCTCATCAGGTAGTAATCGGATAATACCGCTTTTGCGTGAATTTCTCTCGATTCCTGTGGATTTTTTGCCAGAGAGCGGTCAATATAAGTATAGTCTTCTTTATGTTCTTTAATATAATTCAAAAGTCCGATTTCCTGGATGGACATGGAGCCGCCGCTGGCGACAACAGAGCCTTTTTCTATAAGAGAAAGAGCCTGTGAAAGTGCCTCTTCCCTTGTTGCACAGTAAAAGGCTTCGAAATGTCTTTTTTCCATATGTTTTATGACCTGCTCGGCCTGAAGTTTTAAAGCAGTCTGTTTTGGTGTCATGGCAATTCTCCTTTTCAAAAATAATGATATGACGACAAAAACAGCGGAAAAACCGTTGCTGTCTCTCAAAGCTACAGGGAAATTATACCATTATATCATGAAGAAAGTAAAGATGAGGATTCTTGCAATAAAAGAATGCTTATGTTATAGTAACAAACGTTATTTGCAAAAAAGAAATCATCAGGAAGGGAGATTTTCATGAAAAAGCTCATACTGGCAGAAAAGCCGTCTGTGGCAAAAAATATTGCGGATGCAACCGGCGCAGTCAGAAAGAACGGATATTTTGAGGGTGAAGCTTATGTGATTACTTGGGCTTTCGGACATTTGCTGCAGCTTTATGATGCTAAGGACTATGACCCTGAGATGAAATCATGGAAAATGGACAAATTTCCCTTTATTCCTGGGGAATTTCATTATAAATTAAAATCAGACGGGAAAAATAAGGATAAGCCGGATGCCGGAGTGGTCAGACAGATTGAAATCATCCGGCGGCTTTCGCAGCGCCCGGACATCAGCGGACTCATATCTGCCACAGACGATGACCGGGAAGGACAGATTATCGCTGATGAAATATGGGATTATATCCGGCCGGAGAAACCGATAGAGAGACTTTTGTTAAATGAATGGACAGCGGATGAGGTCAACCGAGGTCTGTCCGGTCTGAAGCGCAATCAGGAAATGCAGCCACTTCAGGATGCCGGATTCGGGCGTCAGATTGCGGACTGGTTAATCGGAATCAATCTTACATCTGTAGCTACTTTGAAGGCAAGGAAGGGTAAGGACAGCCGTCTTTTAAATGTTGGCAGAGTACTGATGCCGACACTGAAAATCATTTATGACCGGGATAAAGAAATCGCGGATTTTAAGGTGACAAAATATTATAAGTTAAAAGGTATTTTTGAAACCGATGCTAAAGAGGAATTTGAAGGCATATATTATGTTAAGAAGAATGAAAAGTTCGATACACCGGAAGAACTGGAAGAAATCCGCAGACAGATTGAAGGACATCCGGCATGTATTACGGACAAATCCGTCACCGAAAAGAAGGAATATGCCCCTTATTTATTTAATCTGTCCGGTCTACAGGGCCATATAACCGGAAAGTATAAAGGATGGACTTCCGACCAGGTATTGAAAACTGCGCAGGACCTTTACGAAAAAAAGCTTATCACTTATCCGAGAACTGCCAGCGTGGTATTGGATGAGAGCCTGAAAGAAAAGGCCAAAAAGGTTCTTGAGATTCATAAAAAAATGTGTCCTTATGAGGATCAGATTGCCTTTCACACATCAAAACGGATTTTTGACAGCAAAAAGGTGGAAAGCCATTCGGCAATCATTCCAACCTATATGGTACCGAAAAATCTTACGGACCGGGAAAATATTGTTTATACGGCGATTCGTAATCGTTTTCTGGCACAGTTTATGCCGGTGGCCATATCCGAAGATACAGTGCTTTCGTTAAAAATCACAGATGTTTCTCTGCCCGGTGAATTTGTGGCAAAAGGAAAAATTCAGATTCAGCCCGGGTGGAAGCTAATCGAAGGAAACAGCGTCAAGGAAGTGCTGCTTCCTGCCGTGGAAAAAGGGCAGATTGTCACCCTGAAAAAAGCAGAGGTCAATGAGGTGGAACGAAAACCTCCAAAGCCTCACACCGAAAAAACCCTGCTGAAAGTAATGGAGACCTGCGGAAAAAAATACGAAGAAAAAGACGACCAGGAAATGATGATGGCCATTTTAAGCGGATTCAGTATCGGCACTCCGGCAACGCGGGCTGAGACAATTAAAAAACTGAAAACGGCCGGATACATCAAGGCGAAGGGAAAAAGCCTTTCCTGTACGGACCTTGGAAAAAACATGGTGGAAACCTTTCCGGCAAGGGAGCTTTTTGATTTGGAATATACCGGGCGTCTGGAAAAGACATTGTCTGATATAGAAAAAAAGAGGCATACCAGAGAAGAATTCTTAAGCCTGATTACAGATTTTGTCAGAGAATCTGTAAAAAAAATAAAAGAAGATGAAACCTTTGGGGGAACACCGGGAGCAGCCCACCTCCATACCGAGCCGGTGGGGAAATGTCCGGAATGCGGTGCCGATGTCATTGAGACGGAAAAAGCCTTCGGATGCAGCGCCTGGAGGAACGGATGTCGTTTCGCTGTATGGAAAAACGATTATTTTATCACGTCTCTAGGGAAAAAAGTGTCCTATGAAATGGTAAAAATTCTTCTGGAACATGGAAAGGTAGGATTTCGCGGCTGTGTCAGCAAAAAAGGCAACAAATTTTCCGCTTATTTCTTCTATGAAAAAGATAAGGACACCGGTAGATATAAATGGAGACTGGAATTTATTGATTGATTCCCGGGGAAACCTTTGCTACAATAAAATCAGGCGGGGAAATAACCGTCAATCGGCAGAAAGGAGAGACTGGAAACAGTCGGAAAGAGTATGAAACGTTTGGAAAATAAAACATTATTTCAACATTTAGATAAAACCATTGCTTCAGTTTTGTTTGAGGAAAACACCTATCCGTGGGAGGTTCTTCCAAAGATTTCCGATTTTATTCTGGAAGTCGGAATGCTTCTTTCCAAAGACGAGTATGAAGAGGTGAAAGAGCATGTCTGGGTGTCCAAAACAGCAGTGGTAGCCCCTACGGCATACATTGCGGGACCGGCAATTATCGGTCCTGAGGCGGAGATTCGTCATTGCGCATTTATCCGCGGAAATGCCATTGTGGGAGAAAAAGCCGTGGTAGGTAATTCCACGGAGCTTAAAAATGTAATCTTATTTGACCGTGTACAGGTGCCGCATTACAACTATGTGGGAGACTCCATTCTGGGCTATAAGTCCCATATGGGAGCCGGTTCCATTACCTCCAATGTAAAATCTGACAAAAAACTGGTGGAAATCAAAATGGATGATTACCGGATTGAGACACGGATGAAAAAAGTGGGAGCTATCCTTGGTGACCATGTGGAGGTAGGATGTGGTTCTATCCTGAATCCGGGTTCTATTGTGGGACGGCATACCAATATTTATCCTCTTTCCAGTGTACGCGGATATGTAAGTGAACATTCTATCTATAAAAATCAGAATGAGATTGTAACAAAAGACGAATTTTAAATTCGGAGAATTGCTTATGAAAACAGGATTAAAAAAGGCAGGGCTTCTGCTTTTTGGCAGCCTTATGATGTGCAGTCTTCTGACTGGCTGTAAGGCATCCAAAAAAAAGGTATTATCCTCTACTTATTATAAGGAATTGAAAAAGGAAAAGCAGAAGCTGGAAAAAGAAAATAAAAAACTGAAAGAAGAAATTGACAAAAAGGATGAGCCGACAGCCGATGAACAGCGCGCAGAAGCTTATCTTGAGAAAATTGGGCGAGACCGCCTTGTTAAGCTGGAGGTGGGCTGGACCGATAACATGGACGGCAGTGAATTTATTGAAGATGAGGCAGTATTTTCGCTTGCCACTGCCATTGCGAAGCGGGCGGATACCACGACAAAATATACTCCCGAGCAGATTCAGGAGAAATATGGTTCGGGTTACGGCTATGTCCTTTATGATGAAGACAATGCGATTTATGAGCTGGAAGTGTATGGAGACGGTTATGTGATTTTTAAAGACCTTCCGAATAATGTTTTTTATGCGGAAAATGCAGCCGCTTTGGGCGAAGCATTTTTGCATTACCGGGACGGATATCCCAACTCCAGGCTTCTGCACCGTCTGGCCGACAGTGCCGTTGTAACAGATGACAGCGGAAACTGTTATGAAAATGACGCGGCATTTCAGGCAGCCAATGCCATCGATAAGATGGACAAAAAAAAGACGGACAGAGAAGCTGCAGAAACTGCATGGAAAAAGAAAGCAGGGGAAGAAAAAACTGCCGCCGGAGAGTATATACCGAAAAATACACAGTACATTTTCTATCATCATGGAAACCATATGGTTCTTACCCTTTATGATACTTACATCTGTATTGAAAATATGGATGAAAGCCGTACCTGGTATAAGGTGGAAAAGGACGACATAAAAGCTCTCAAAAAGATTTTCAAGGAGAGTGCTCTGGAGATTGAAGAAGAAACTACGCAGACGGAAGAAGCAGATGGTGCAGAAGATACGCCATCTCATGAAACAGAAATTGAAGAAGAAAGCATTATATCCAACGGGGAGTCTTAACAGGCTTCCCGTTTGTGAAATTAATATCGAAATTTAAAAAAAACTATAGACGAAACTTTATTTTTATGAGAGAATAACAAACGGTGAGGACAAGTATCTTGACTTAGGGATTACTTAGGATAAGTCATTCACAAGAATTATTCATTTAAACTGAAAGGAGTAATAACATGATTATTTCACAGGAAGTAGAAAAAATGTGTCCAGTAGCTCAGGGCGTACATCACGGGGCTGCTCCTATCCCAGAAGAAGCAAAATGGGTAAAAGCCAAAGAAGTAAAAGACATTTCCGGTTTTACACACGGTATTGGCTGGTGTGCTCCACAGCAGGGTGCCTGTAAATTAACCTTAAATGTAAAAGAGGGTATCATTCAGGAAGCGTTGGTAGAGACAATCGGATGTTCCGGTATGACTCATTCCGCAGCGATGGCTTCTGAGATTTTACCGGGCTTAACTGTTATGGAAGCCTTAAACACAGACCTTGTCTGTGATGCAATCAATACAGCAATGCGTGAATTATTCCTGCAAATCGTTTACGGTCGTTCCCAGTCCGCATTTTCTGAAGACGGACTTCAGGTTGGTGCAGGTCTGGAAGACCTTGGAAAAGGACTTCGTTCCCAGGTTGGTACCATGTACGGAACCCTTCAGAAAGGACCTCGTTACCTTGAGATGGCAGAAGGCTATGTAACTGGAATCGCTTTAGACGAAGACGACTTAATCATTGGCTACAAGTTCGTAAGCCTTGGAAAGATGACAGATTTCATCAAAAAAGGTGACGATCCTAACACAGCATGGGAGAAAGCATCCGGACAGTATGGCCGTGTGGCAGATGCTGCTAAGATCATCGACCCTAGAACAGACGAAGTTATTGGTTAATCAGGAGGTAGAGAATCATGGCATTATTTGAATCATATGAAAGAAGAATTGATCAGATCACTGCGGTTTTAGACAGCTATGGAATTTCTTCTTTGGAAGAAGCAGAAAAAATCACAAAAGACGCAGGTCTTGATGTATACAATCAGATCAAAGGTATTCAGCCAATCTGTTTCGAAAACGCTTGCTGGGCATACATCGTAGGTGCAGCAATCGCAATCAA
>JALEIY010000194.1 GCA_022769785.1 Eubacterium sp. | reverse complement strand
TTACATTTTCAAGTGTTATAAGAAAAAAAGATAATATTTGACAGATTATTGGAAATCATGTAAAATGTGGCTAGAAGAGATAAGAGAGAGGAAAAGAGAGCGTACATAAGAAATAATAAGGAGGGACTATGAAAGGTATTGTATTAGCTGCGGGAAGGGGAACCCGGCTGTATCCTATGACGAAGCCGGTATGTAAGCCGCTTCTTCCGGTATATGATAAGCCTTTAATCTACTATCCGATTGCCACGCTGATGCAGGCCGGGATTAAGGAGATTCTGGTAATTATACCGCCGGGGGAGGAGCGGGAGTTTGCCAATCTTCTGGGAGACGGAAGCCACCTGGGCATCCGGATTGAGTATGCGGTGCAGAAGGTGGCCAGAGGAATCGCAGACGCACTGGTTATCGGACACAACTTTATCGAGGATGACAGTGTGTGTCTGGTGCTGGGAGATAATATTTTCCATTGCTATAACATGGAGGATATCCTGCGTCGGGCGATGGATAACGGAAAGGGAGCCACAGTATTTGGTTACTATGTGGACGACCCGAGACCGTTTGGTGTAGTGGAATTTGACGAGGCGGGACGGGCGATTTCCATCGAGGAGAAGCCGAAGCTTCCGAAGTCCAATTATATCATTCCGGGTCTGTATTTTTATGACAATCAGGTCTTGGAGATTGCCCGGGGTCTTAAGCCTTCTGCCAGAGGCGAGTTTGAGATAACCGATGTCAATCTGGAGTATCTGCGTCGGGAACAGCTCAGTGTCATTCCGTTTGATCGGGGACTTACCTGGATGGATGCGGGAACAGCCGACAGCGTGTTGGAGGCGGCAGAGACAATCAAAGCACTGCAGAGGTCCGGCTGCTATGTAGGCTGTCTGGAGGAAATTGCCTGGAGACAGGGCTTTATCTCTCTGGAGCAGGTGCATGAGCTGGGAGAAGCCATTAAGATGACCAATTACGGGCAGTATCTGATGAAACTGAGATCAGAAAGATGACGATATTTTTACAGGATTTACATTTTTAAAAAAAGTTTCCATTTTCTGGTTGACATTTGCTGGAAATGTGGTATACTCATATTATCAAAAAGGAAAACACAAACAAGAGAGGAGATTTTTTCATGCAGAGCACAGGAATTGTAAGAAAGTTGGATTCTTTAGGAAGAATTACTTTACCGATGGAGTTACGTAAGAGCTTCGAGATTGGTGAGAGAGAGCCGTTGGAGATTTTTACCGAAGAAGATAAGATTATCATCAAGAAGTACAATCCGAGCGACATTTTCACCGGACAGTGTGAAGACTTAATCGAGTACAGAGGCAAGAAGGTTTCCAGAGATTCCATCAGGGAGCTGGCAAGGATTGCCGGATTTACATTATCCGAGTAATAACGTTTCATGTGCTGTGAGATTCACAGCCTTATATAATAGCAAAGCATCCCGTACAAGGGCAGGTGAATGAAACACCTGCTCTTTTTTTATTGGATAGGAAATGGTTCCATTTCCTGCAAAAAAAACTAAGAAGGTTTGAGAAAATCGTACTTGTCACCGTTAAATATCTACGATATATTATATATACAATAAATAATATCAAGATGGTGATTATCCCGGTCATTAATCTGGTTATTTATTTCGGCGCAGACCCCTGGGATGCACCTCGTAGTCTTCATGACATGATGGCGTCTCCTTTCTGCCCGGATATGATACCGGATTATCACATTAATCTGCTGGCTCCGGCATGTATAAAAGACTCTGATTTTTCCAGATTCCGGACCGGCATACGGGAGGTTTTGTTATACATAAAATACAGTAAAGATAAGCACAGGCTTTTGCAGCTTATGAAAGAAGATACTCATTTTCATCTCAGTAGTGGTTCCCCTTTTTTTCAAATATGTTGAAGATAAAAGACTATCCACTACTGAGATGAGCCTCCGGCGGATGGCAGAGCTGCACAAAAGAAGGCAACTTTTGTTGCCGTGCAGCTCGCCCGCGAATCCTCTTAGGGATTCGCGATTTAATTTATGGATCAGAAGACAGCTTCTGTCATTCTTTCGTTAACCGGGGACCGTATTCCAATCAGTAAAGAGCAGGAGGAGGGAATCAATATGTGTCAGGCCATCGAAGAATTACTGGAAGACAGCCGGATGGACGGCATTGCGCTGGGGCGTATCGAGGGGCATACAGCAGGTCTTACCGAAGGGCATTCTGCAGGGTTAATCGAAGGGCGTACAGCAGGCCTGAAAGAAGGGCGTTCTGCAGGTCTTACCGAAGGCCTTGAAACCGGTCTTGCTATTATGCAGATTCTGACCTGCCATCCAGATTACACAGACAGCCAGATAGCGGAAGAAGCAGATTGTAAAGAGGAGATTGTCTGCGCTTACCGGCAGGTTTATCTCGGCAGAATAACTTTTTAATATAATGATGGGGCATCACGGGGAATGGGTGATGCCCCTTCTCCCTCCCCTCTAAAAAAGTTTTTAGACAATTATTTAAGAAATGCAATATTTTGTGTCAATTGTATTATAATTGTAATGTTTTAATGAAATATCAGCAACAGTTCTGTGATAAAAACTTATCCCGTCCGTAATGAAAGATAACACTTCTGTTATGGTCATTTTCCCGGCGGAAACCTATAATAAAATCAACGACAGAGGCAGAGCCTCTTTCGAGTTTCCGTAAGAGGAGGGATATATCATGAAGAAGAAAATAATGACTTTATGTATGACGATATTAATGGCAGCACTTACAGCGGGAACCTTTGGAATCTCCGCAGATGCCGCTTCCCGGGATGTGACGGCGAAGATGAGCCAGGATAAAAATATGAAACGAATCTGCAAGATGGCAGCGGCATATACAACAGCCATGAAGACTGGCGGAAGCGACAGGACAGGTACGGTAAAGATTACATTGAATAATAACCGCAGGCTGTCTATTGCAGCATTTGTCCGTTACAATTATAAAGGCGATTACCGTTACACTGCAAAAGAACTGCAGGCAGAAACAAAGGCACTCTTTGGCAAAAAAGCCGGAACCGGCAGCATCAAGGCGCTGGGAAAGACCGATATGCTGGTCTGCACCAGCACCGGACGTGCAAAAGCACCGTACATATACTGCGGCGGTGAGTTCGGCGATATGATTCCGCGTTATAAGATTACCGGTATCAAGGCATTGGGACGAGGCACCTATGAAGTATCTCTGGAGAATCATATCGGAGTCTTTGGTGAGAAAGGTACAGAAAAGATTGGCAATACCGTTCTTCGGCTTCAGAAAAATACCGCATCCGCTTACGGATATAATATCAGGGGAATTACCTACCGATAATCGGGTTGAACAGACAGGATAAATGATACCATCACACAATAACACAAAAAGAAAACCGTCGTACCGGTAACCATTTTAGGAAACCGGTACGGCGGTTTTTTTATCTCATCGGAGAAGACTTCCACTTCGATTAGTGGAGAATGAAGAGATATATACAATAAAACAGTAATATTTTTGTAAAAAATAATGAAAAAGGGCGAATCCGATGATATTTTGGATGAAGTGTGGTATATTAAAAACAAAGTATACGGAAGGAAAAGAAATCCATGAATCAAACAAGAACGATTGAAAACGAAAGACTTCGCATAACGGTAAAGGATACCGGTGCTGAGCTTTGCAGCATTTATGATAAAAAAGAAAAAAGGGAAATCATCTGGCAGGCGGATCCGGCATACTGGAAACGTCATGCACCGGTACTCTTTCCCAATGTGGGGAAAACTTATCCGGGAAATGTTCGTTATGGAGGAAAAACCTACCCGACTTCCCAGCATGGCTTTGCCAGAGATAAAGAGTTTAGCTGCGTAAAAAATGATAACACAGAAATCATCCATCAGTTAACGGCAGACAGCGAGACACAAAAAGTATATCCATTTTCATTTCAGCTGTCCGTCCTTCATCACCTGGAAGACAACCGGCTGACTGTGCGCTGGCTCGTGGAAAATGCCGACGGGAAAACCATGTACTTTACCATCGGCGGACATCCGGCCTTTCAGGTTCCGGCGGAGAATTGCAGGGAAAGTACAGAACAAAAAGACTACTATCTGACCTTTTCCGAAGACAAAGAAAAGATTACCTACATCCTTTTAGAGCCGGAAAGCGGAACCGCATTGGCGGAGACTGAATACACTTTGGAACTGGAAAAGGGCCGATGCCCGGTAGGAACCGGACGCTTTGACCGGGATGCCCTGATATTCGACCATGGACAAATCGAGCAGGCGGGCATAGCCTTCCCGGACGGAACCCCTTATGTCACCCTCTCCTGCGAAGGATTCCCGAACTTTGGCATCTGGCAGGCACCGGGAGCACCATTTATCTGCCTTGAGCCATGGTGGGGACGCTGTGACAACTACGGCTTTGACGGAACCGTGGATGAAAAGCCGGGAATCATCGCCATCAAGCCGGGCGAAACCTTCGAAGCGGTGTACACCATCGTCATCGGCGAATAAAAATGTCATTCTATTGCTTTTTATAAGGAAAATAATCCAAAAACCACAGAAAAAATAATATATAACAAAAAACCACAGAAAAAATACATTTTTGGTAGATGAATCGAAAAGAGGAATTTGCTATAATAAAAAGAATCTTTTCATAGCAGGTTTAATACAGAAGAAAAGGATGATGACAGCGCTTTGCAGCGAGATGAGAGGAAAGTAAGATGGGAGAAAGTTCGAAGAAATTGAAAAAGAAAGTAGAACACTGGGAGGTTGTGTCATTGCTGTTAATGGTATATGACTTTCTGGCAGTGACCGTATCCTATTTTGCAGCATTATGGATACGGTTTGATTGTCGGTTTAGCCAGATATCAGTACATTATCTGCAGGCATATTATTATACGATTCTTATTTATGCCGGGTTCTGCGTTGTGGTATTCTGGTTTATGAGGCTTTATAAAAGTATCTGGCGGTTTGCCAGTTATACAGAGCTTCTTCGGGCAATTCTTGCAACCCTGATTACGGGAATTGTTCATGTGATATATATGACCGGATTTGTATTACGGATGCCGATTTCTTATTATGTATTTGGCATTATCATTCAATTTTGCCTGACGTTAGGTATCCGATTCGCTTATCGTTTTATTCTTTTGATGAGAGGAAGGAAGAATAAAGGAGAAGGGTATGAAAAACGGGTCATGCTGATTGGTGCCGGCCGTGCCGGTCAGATGATTTGCCGGGACATTAAAGGCGCAAAGGAAACGAATGAAAAAGTATGCTGCTTTATTGATGATAACCAGAACAAATGGGGCAGATATATCGATAATGCACCGGTCTTTGGCGGCAGGGAAAGCATTATGGAAGCAGTTGATAAATTCGGCATTGAGAAAATCTATGTGGCAATTCCCAGTGCCAAGCCGGCGGATAAGCGGGAGATTCTTCGAATCTGTAATGAAACATCCTGTGAGCTTATGAATCTTCCTGGCATGTACCA
Source organism: Eubacterium sp. (assembly GCA_022769785.1). Lineage (GTDB taxonomy): Bacteria > Bacillota > Clostridia > Lachnospirales > Lachnospiraceae > Anaerobutyricum. The sequence goes on along the minus strand of JALEIY010000194.1, from coordinate 4,243 downwards.
GCTGGTCACCGGAGAAGTATCCGTAAGCAAAATGAAACCGGTACAGATTGAAGACTTGCTTGGAAGAGACCCAATTAAGCCGGATATGGAAGAGGTATTTGAATATATCACCGGAAAAGTTGTGCTGATTACCGGAGTTGGTTCCATTGGTTCAGAATTAGCCAGACAGATTGCCTCCCATCATCCGAAGCATCTGATTTTATTTGACATTTATGAAAATAATGCCTATGATATTCAGTTGGAATTAAAGAAAAAATATCCGGAAATGAAGCTGGATACCATTATCGGTTCCGTCCGCGACAGCCGAAAGATATTCAAGGTGTTTGAAGATTACAGACCGGAAATCGTCTACCATGCAGCGGCCCATAAGCACGTTCCGCTGATGGAAGACAGTCCATGTGAAGCAATTAAAAATAATGCGCTGGGAACCTATAAGACCGCCTATGCGGCTATGGCACATGGATGTAAGAGATTTGTGTTAATCAGTACTGACAAGGCGGTAAATCCGACCAATATCATGGGGGCTACCCGTATAATAGAGACAACTAAGAAATATCAAGGTTGTTTCAAACAGAACTTTAAAAATTTAGTATCAATATTGAGAACTACAATAGGAGGCATACTTGAGAGCTTTTTATTATTGATTGACCCAAGATCAGAGAAAGTTATTCTTAGTTCGTAATAGCTAAGCCTGGTGGATTTTGAGGTTCATCAGGCTTTTCTTTCGTTATGGATCATTAATTATAAAGTTTAAAAATTAGCAGGGAGAGTTATGAATACCATTACAAATAATTCAAATAATAAAGAACAGAATAGTAAGTTTCTTATGCATTGGCAGATAGTTACTCTTGGATTGATTGTTTATGATTTTATTGCCGTGTGTGCGTCTTATTTTTTGGCGTTGTGGATTAGGTTTGATTGTAAATACTCTGAGATTCCAACAGAGTATTTGAGACCATATTTTAGGACTATACTCATTTATGCAATTGCTGTAGTTATTATTTTTTGGTTCCTTCGTTTATATAAAAGTATCTGGCGATTTGCAAGTTATAATGAACTTCTTCGGGTGTGTATCGGTACATTAATTACCATCGGTGGATATATTGCCTTTACTTTGTTGTTTGTAAAAAGAATGCCAATTTCCTATTATCTTTTTGGAATTGTAATTCAGTTTATTTTCACCTTGGGTATTCGTTTTGCATATCGTTTTATCTTATTGCTTCGTGGAAGAAATGCAAAGAATGATGCTCCGGAAACAAGGGTTATGATTATTGGTGCTGGTAGAGCTGGACAATTTATCTATCGAGATATCAAAGGCGCTATTGAGACAACAGAAAGGGTTTGTTGCTTTATAGATGATAATCCTAATAAATTCGGTCGTTATATTGATGGCGTTCCTGTTTTCGGTGGAAGAGATCGCATCTTAGAGGCTTGTGAAAAATATGATATTGAAAAAATATATGTTGCGATTCCAAGTGCCTCTGCAGAACAGAAGAGAGACATCTTAAATATCTGTAGCGCAACATCATGTAAATTAATGAATCTGCCTGGATTATATCAGTTGACAAGTGGTGAAGTTAGCGTTAGTCAGATGAAGGAAGTGGCTATTGAGGACTTGCTTGGTCGTGATCCTATTAAAGCTGATATGGAGGCTATCTTTGCCTATCTTAAAGGAAAGGTAATCATGGTGACTGGTGGCGGTGGATCTATTGGCTCTGAGCTGTGTAGACAGATTGCGGCACATTCACCAAAACAGTTAATCATCTTTGATATCTACGAAAACAATGCATATGATATTCAGCTTGAATTAAAACATAATTATCCAGAATTGGATCTTGTAACGCTTATTGGGTCTGTTAGAGACAGCCGAAGAATTTTCCAGGTGTTTGAACAGTACAGACCGGAAATAGTATATCATGCAGCTGCACATAAGCACGTTCCACTTATGGAAGATAGTCCATGTGAATCTATTAAGAACAATGTCATTGGAACATATAAGACTGCTTTTGCGGCAATGGTTCATGGATGCAAGAGATTTGTCCTTATTAGTACGGATAAAGCAGTAAATCCAGTAAATATTATGGGTGCCAGCAAAAGATGTTGTGAGATGGTGGTGCAAGCCTTTGATGCGAAGATTAAAGCAGGAAAAGCTGATGAGATACCACAGCTTTTTACACACTGGATGCGTGAAGCGGTTGACAATCCAGAAGTGACAGAAGCTTTGCGTAATACAAAAACAGAGTTTGTTGCTGTTCGTTTCGGGAACGTATTAGGTAGTAATGGTTCAGTTATTCCGTTGTTTAAAAAGCAGATTGCCCACGGCGGACCGGTTACCGTTACACATCCGGATATCATTAGATATTTTATGACTATTCCTGAGGCGGTTGGTTTGGTTTTAACTGCTGGAACCTTGGCTCATGGAGGCGAGATATTTGTATTAGATATGGGGGAACCTGTTAAGATAGATACACTTGCAAGAAATCTGATTCGTCTTTCCGGTTTTAGGCCGGATGTAGATATTAAGGTTGAGTATTCTGGGCTGCGAGATATAATAGGAACAACCAAGAATAACCTTTGTTTTTCAATGGTTTAGTGGGTTCCTGAGTCAAATACTTTTATGAGGTTTTGCAATAAGGATGATGGAATGAGCTACACCAGAGGGAGATTAAAGGCATGATCTTGAGTGTTTCATTTTAACCCAATTGAAACATAATAAAATGCAAGACTTGATAGAAGTGTTTGACTTAGTAGCCTGCGAATGCTCCCCAAAGAGTGTTTACAGGCTATTAGTTGTGTATGGGTAAAAAAATGTAAATTATTAGAAAAAATAATATAAAGCATGTAAATAAAGCATGTAAATAAAGATTTAAAAATGGAAAAACAAAATGAACCTCAAATGAGTTCGTTGTTAAAGATAAAGATGAAAGTATGTCATAGTTATGAGGGAGAAAGATGAGTGAAAATTCTAAGAAGTTGAAAAAGAAAATGGAACACTGGGAAGTTGTTACGCTGTTATTAATGGCATATGACTTCTTGGCTGTGGCGGTATCCTACTTTGCAGCATTGTGGATACGATTTGACTGTAGATTTAGCTCGATTGAAACAAAATATCTGCAGGCATATTTCCGTACAATTTTGGTGTATGCCGGTTTCTGTATCATTGTATTTTGGTTTATGAGACTCTATAAAAGTATTTGGCGTTTCGCCAGTTATTCTGAACTTTTGAGAGTGATTCTTGCTACAGTGATTACAGGAATAGTCCATATTGTTTGTATGACTGGCTTTGTGTTAAGAATGCCAATTTCATATTTTGTATTTGGCATTATCATTCAGTTTTGTTTAACGCTGGGGATCCGATTTGCATATCGTTTTATTCTTTTAATGAGAGGAAGAAAGAATAAGGAAATAGCATATGAAAAGAGAGTTATGCTGATCGGTGCTGGCAGTGCTGGACAGATGATATTCCGGGATATTAAAGGCGCAAAAGAAACGAACGAGAAAGTATATTGTTTCATTGATGACAATCAAAACAAATGGGGCAGATACATAGATAATGTTCCGGTTTTCGGTGGCAGGGAAAGTATTATGGAAGCTGTCGATAAATTCGGCATTGAGAAAATTTACGTAGCTATTCCAAGTGCGAAACCAGAAGACAAAAGAGATATTTTAAGGATTTGTAATGAAACACCTTGTGAACTGATGAATCTTCCAGGAATGTATCAGCTGTACACTGGAGAAGTATCAGTCAGTAAAATGAAACCGGTTCAGATAGAAGATTTGTTAGGTAGAGATCCAATCAAACCAGATATGGAAGAAGTATTTGAGTATATTACTGGAAAGGTTGTATTGATAACTGGGGTGGGGTCTATCGGGTCAGAATTAGCCAGACAGATTGCATCACATCATCCGAAGCATAGTAATTTAGGTACAATTATAACAGGGGCGCTAAGTGGCCTGTTAATCATGACTTACTTAATGGAAAGCCATTATATTAAAAAGAATTCTAGCATTGTATTGATATTTTGCTATGCGGGGCTATTATTTTTTTCAACGATATTCAGAACCAATATTACCTCAAAGCTCTTTCAGTTTTTTGTTTATGTAATCCTGTTTATTCTACTAACATCGTTGGAATTAAACGACAGAGAAGCGAGGTGGATTCTGAACGGGTTTGTCATTGCCAGCATTTTTTACTCAATAATGATTATTCTCTATAGAATCAATAATCCAACAACATATATTC
>JALEIY010000045.1 GCA_022769785.1 Eubacterium sp. | reverse complement strand
ATGTTTATTGTAGGTTCGCATGAATAAAATTATGGTTTAAAATATTAAGGTGCCTTCCTGTTCAAAGGTTTCTTTTGCGCCATAATGTTCTACTTTGTTTTTGTACTGATTGCCAAGATAATAAAAGCGGAGGCTGTCTTTTTCTGGGTTAATAATGTTCAGAAGTTCTGCTTTTAATAACTTGCACTGTGCTGCATCCAGAATGCATTCAAAAACGGAATTTTGAACGCGTTGTCCATGATTGGTGCATTGTTTGGCAACTTTTCGCAGCCTTGTTTTGCCGCTTTTGTCTTGTGTGTTTACATCATATGTTATTAGTACAAGCATATCGTCTTCTCACTTCCATAAAAAAGGTGGATATCCGTCTAAATCTCCTCGCAAAAATCGTGCCAGTAATAATGACTGGACATGAGGAACCAGCCCCCAGCTTATTTTTTCTTTCAAATATGGATGAGTAATTTGGGTTCGTTTCTTTTCCTGCCAGGCAGCAAGAAATCTTTTGCGTCCTTCTTCTGTAAAAGAAACTGCTCCATTTTCCATTGTACAGAAATGCTTTGGCTGTATCTGACGATTATTTATGAGCGAAAGAATAAATCGATCTACCATTACCGGGCGAAGTTCTTCCATTAAATCAAGTGCGAGAGATTTTCGTCCGGGGCGGTCTCGATGCATAAATCCGATATAAGAATCAAGACCGACTCCTTCCAGAGCATTGGCACAATCATTAGCCAGAAGCGTGTAGCCGAAAGAAAGCATAGTATTAATTATATCCATAGGAGGACGCTTGTTTCTTCCGCGAAAAATAAAATCATCTTTCTGGTTAAGGATGAGTTCGTTAAATACTCTGAAATAAACCGAGGCGCATTCTCCTTCCGTCCCTCGAAGAGAATCCAGGTTTTCTTCTTCTTTGATTTTTGTCAGGCTGTTTGAAAGGTACTGTACCGCTTTCTTACAGGCCTCTTCGTTTACTCTGAGTGGATGATCACGCAATGTCCGGTCAATGCTCCAACGAGAATTAAAGATTTTTCCTATAATCATATTTCTGGCAATTAGGCAACTTGAAGTCGTGTCATCTGATGTACGATACTGCTTTTTACGAAGAAGTACATTTCCGTGATTTTCTCCATTAATACGGCACAGGAATTTACCGAAAGGATTATAAAATGATAATCCGATTCCTCTGGCTGCACAGGCTCCCATGAGCGCAGGTGACGCGCCAGGGTGAGAAAAGCATACAATATTTTCAAGTGTATGGAGAGGAAACTGCCCTACTTTTTGGTAATCAATTGTTATTTTTACAGTTTCACCATCCAATGATAAATATCCGTTTTCATTTGTGATAAAAAGTGTATTAAGAAGTTTTTTCATAGTTATCAATATCCTGAATAAAATGATCGATATAAGAAGAAACATTTTGGGATTTGCCCAGTTTTGGGAGGCATATTTCTTTCAAAGAGCAGGCATTACAGCCTTTTTTGTAGCGAACTTTTGGAGTATAACCTTTTTTCCACAGGTCATGCATTTCCTGCGAAGCTGTTGAAACGGCTGTTCTAAGCTCTTCAGTAAATAATACCTTTTTTCTACGCCGGTTTTCACCATAATAAAGGCAGCCTTCCGAAATGTGGCATAGTAACATCTCTTCCAGGCAGATGGCCTGAGCGCATAATTGTAATTCATCTGCATTATGCTCTTTGGGTTTTCCTTTTTTATACTCAATAGGATAAGGCCTCCATAAACCATCATAAGAGTAAAGGGTAATTCCCTCTTCAGAACGGGTGAACTCTACCACATCGCAAATGCCTGAAAGCCCTAAAACAGATGATTTTACGGGAAGTCCACGGACAATCAGTGTATCTCCTCTTTTTTCAATTTTGTCTTTATTGTGGGCAGTCGTATGGAATAACTGCCCATCAACGGTTCTTTCATTTTCGGCCCATTGCTGCTCAATATGAATGAGAGCCCATTGTCTGCGACAGTAGGAAAAATGCTGTAATCCTGAAAGCATCAAATAGTTCTCTTCCTGATACATAATTAAATTCCTTCGATGATTTCCGGATTAAGTCCTTCTAAAGGATGAACTGTAATCTCATAGTCTGTGACGGCAGATGGAATTAATACGGTATCTTTCAGATTGATACTGATGGAATTATGTACTTTGGCTGCAGAATACTGACCGATTTTATTGTTATGAACCCACCAGAACAGCTTTACTACTTCCATGCTGCCATCTGGTCTTGCTGAAGAAGCGTCATTAATAAATAAAGTACGAAGGGCTTCTTTCAGTTTGTCAGCGTCTTCGGTGGTGAAACCTGTTTTTTCGGCTAACTGAACATTAATGGAGCCTTTCACTTTATATAATCCGAATTCCACAAAATGTTTGGTTCCCATTGTATCAGAGCTTTTTCCTTCGGAAGGTTCGCTGTTGACACTTTTGGTTATCTGCATACTGTTGATATCAATAGGGGAACAACTGACAGCCTGATGAATGGAAACAGGACCGCGGACGCCAACAGAAACCGGTTCTTTTTTATTACCTTTTTTAAATGCAAATACCTGTCCAAAGGTTCTGACATCAATCCATTTTTCACAGGCCTGTCTGGCATAATCTTCGTTCGAAGAAAAAGAAGTAATGTTTTTAGAGGCCCGTTCATTTAAAGAAGTACACTCATCAAGACTTCGATCTGCAGATTGTACAAACAGATTTTCGCCCATATCCTGCAAACGGTTACGGATTTTTCTTTTTATGCAGACATCAGATATTTCTCCAAAGCCGGCATAAGTTGTTCTTGGACGGTTCCCATTCAACGGATCTCCGTTTGGATTGGCATTACAGACTTTAACAAGCATTAAAAAATCAATTTTGTTTTGTAAGATAGACATAGTTTATTCTCCCTTCTCTTCCTGTTTTTTATTGAGTTCTGCTCTTTGCAAATAGTACCCTAAAAGATACATTTCACTAAGTGACTGATTTAATAATTGAGGCTGGTCTGTTTCAAACTGAAAAACAATTTCTTCGATAATATTTTTATAAAAGCTTTGTGAGCCTAAATTTAATTTTTGAATATATGGAGAAATAATAATATCGAGTTCTTTCCATGTCTGGAAAGGATGATTTACAAAAGCCGCCTGCAGGCGAATTGCATTTGGTGTTCTTCCTTCTCCTTTTCCGTATGTAATACGTTCGATTTTTTCATAAACGGCAAGTAATCTTCCGAACAGATAGCTTCTGTCCGTATTTTCATAATCCAGTTTCATTGTTTCATCCTCTCCTTTTTCTGGAAGTGTATTTTTTGTGTAATATTTATGAATCATGGCGCACGCTGTAGAAAGAACAATTTCCCGGTTTAATGAAGAATATGCAAGTGGTGTGGAAGCACGGAGCATCAGGGAATGAACCATGTCATACGGAAGCGGTAAGTTTTCCAGCATACATTTTAGAAGCCGCTGCGTCTGAAGTTTTAAAACTTTATCATCGGCTTCAATAAATTTATTTTTTTCAGAGCCATAAGCACAGTTTACGATTCTGCGAAAATCCGGTGTCTGTATTTTTGAAGAAGGTTTTTCGCCGGTTTTAAATTGTAAAAATGGCCAGCAACAGGTAGCCCCCCACAGCGTCATTCGGTCAAAAAATGTCTGAGCTGAAAACTCGTTGTAATAAATAATCGAAAGCCTTCCTGTTGTTGCTGCATCCAGCCCAATGACAGTCACGGTATCATCTGCGGTAAATTTATCGGAATACCCGCGGAAAAACCTTTTGAGTCTATCCTGATAAAAAATATCATCGTACGCCTCTTCCTCTTCTTGATAGGCACTTTCCCATGTGAAAATGTCCGGAGTCTCTTTCCCGGCAGAATTCCAGCATACAAACATTCTCCGGTCTTTACTGCCTGTATAAGCACCCCGATTTTTCACAAGCCAGGTTAAAGCACTGTGGATTTTCTGGGAAGCTTCATAGCTTAAGGCACATGCCTGTTCAGAAGAATGAAATCTTCCACGGAAAGTCAAACCCTGCGAATCATTTCCGGAAACCAATTTTGCACCATAATCTGAGGGAAGAATCCCTTTTGGATGATTTTCAGAGATGACAGCATCTGTTCCGGATAAATAACAGATATCTTTTTTTCCTTCGAGTGAAGCAAGATAATAGTCTGTGTAATTTTGTATTAAGGAAACATCTTCCCAGGTCTTATCTGTACCAGAATACTGATTTATAACCCGGAAACGTACCATTGCTTTGTCAGAGGGCTGTCCATTTATTTTTATGTCATCCAGACAGTTCTTTTCGTCAGGCTGAAAGATGCCGGCTTGAATTAAATCATGAATCAGACACTTTTTTGAGATATATAGGCAGACAGCGCGAACCTTTGGATGAGAATACTCGGAATCCGCCCATTGTTTCAGATTGGAAAAATACATTTCAAATCGGTTTTCTGCAGTTGTTTTCAGCTTGTTTTTCTCACAGAAAGAGGCATAGTCTCCCGCAATATAAGACAGCGTATCGCAAAGTGCATGAGGCGCCGCACCGGAGCTTCTTCCGGCAGACTGTTCGGTAACCGGAATCAGCGTCAGTTCATCCTCTTTATTTACGAGAATCGCAGATTGAAACTCTCCATCTTCATTCAAAGTAATTTCTATCTGTGCCCTACAGTTCATATGTGCGACTGGAGTCATTGGCACTGCAGAATCTGTTTCAGTAATTTTGTTTTCATAGGTCTGATAAAGCTGCTGTACCCA
>JALEIY010000043.1 GCA_022769785.1 Eubacterium sp. | reverse complement strand
GCAGAAAATCGGCAGAAAATAAACAGGCACCGGTTCACAGATATATCATCTGTTTCCCAGCGCCTGTTTCTAAGCGTACATTTTTAATATAAACCTATCTTCCGAGAATCTGAGCAATCTCAAATTCGTATTCGTCTACATCCTTTGCCATTCCCAGAGCATCCTCGATGTCATAGTCAATATACTGGCCGTTGCGGTATCCCACAACCCGGTTGGTTGCTCCGGCACATAATAAGTCAACTGCCAGTGCTCCCATGTAGGATGCGTAAACACGGTCTTTGGCTGTCGGGCTTCCGCCTCGCTGCATATATCCCAGGATACTGGCTCTGGTTTCCACGTGGGTTGCCTGCTCGATACGTTTTGCCATACCATAGGAATGACCAATACCTTCGGCATTGATAATCAGATGATGCTTCTTACCTATGGCTTTTTTCTCCATAATGCTGTCAATCAGTTTACCCTCCAGCTTCGGACGGTTTCCGTCGAAACGTTCCGGAATGATGATATCTTCCGCACCGGAAGCGATTCCGCACCACAGAGCAATGTATCCCGCATTTCTTCCCATAACTTCGATGATAGAACATCTTTCATGAGAGGTGGAAGAATCTCTGATTTTGTCGATGGCCTGCATTGCAGTGTTTACCGCTGTGTCAAAACCGATGGTATATTCGGTGCAGGCAATATCAAGGTCGATGGTTCCCGGAAGAGCAACGGTATTGATTCCCTGTGCCGCCAGCTTCTGGGCACCGCGGAAGGAGCCGTCTCCACCGATAACAATCAGACCGTCGATTCCGTTGTCACGACAAATCTGCGCTGCCCTTTCCTGTGCTTCCAGCTCTTTAAACTCCTCACATCTTGCGGTATATAAAACCGTACCGCCGCGGGAGATAATGTCACAAGTGAAGGACTTATCCATGTCAAAAATTTCCTGTTTCAGTAAACCGCTGTAGCCTCTGTAAATACCCTTTACATTAAGCCCTTTTGCCCAAGCAGTTCTTGCTACGGCGCGAATAGCCGCGTTCATACCCGGCGCATCACCGCCGCTGGTCAGTATTCCTACTGTCTGAATTGCGCTGTTTTTGTTCATTGTCTACCTCCATACAAATCCCTAAGTCTTTACTTTGTCAGAAGTTTGTCACTTCTTCCCCCATATACTATCCTTTTTTTTTCTATTTTTCAATACTCTTCTCTTTGACTCCGATATTTTTTTCACCAAATAACGTTTTCAGCTTGTTTAATGCAGTCAAACTGCCAAAAATATTTTGATATGAAGGCAGTCTTTTGAGTGCCCGCTCCTGTTTCAGGTAAATTACTATTTTTTCTTCTCCCGGGAACTGGCGGATGATATCATACAAACTTTCCTGTTTTTCCCGGAATCCCTCCAGATTCTCCACCTGAATCCAGATTTCCTTTTCCACCTTATCCATAAGAACCAGCTTTTCCGCAATGAGCTTTCCGCTTTCTTCCGAAACCGAGGCACGTCCTTTCACATACACAGCCTTATCTGTTTCGAGCAGGCTGCGATAGTTCACATAATCTCTTGGGAAAAGAATGATTTCCAGCGTGCCGTACATATCTTCCAGCGTAAGAAACGCCATATTCTGATTGGTTTTTGTCGTTTTTACCGTCACATCGGAAATGAGTCCCCCAACCACATAATGGTATCCGTCATGAACAACGGCATGTCCACTGTCTTCGTCCGGCTCAAAATCCGTCGATTTTGCTGTCACCTGCTTTTCCATGGAGGCTCTGTAATTTTCCAGAGGATGCCCGCTGACATAGATCCCCAGCACCTCTTTTTCAAAGGCAAGCTTCTGCGCGGAATCGTATTCTCCCACATCCGGATATTTTATCTCGTACTCCTTTTTCTCCTCTTCCGAAAAGAAATCAAAGAGTGACATCTGCCCGCTGACATTTTCCTTCCGCTCCCGGTTCACTTCATCAAGCACCTGTCCGTATACCATCATCAGCTGCTTTCTTGTAGCCCCCAGGCTGTCTAATGCTCCGGATTTAATGAGATTTTCCAGCGTTCTTTTGTTGATTTCCCTGCCGGTAAGACGTTCCATAAAGTCTTTCAGACTCTTGTATCTGCCGCCCTTTTCCCGCTCAGCCACCATGGCATCAATGACATTTTTTCCGAGACTCTTAATCGCGGCAAGCCCATAACGAATCTTGCCATCAGATACGGAAAAGCCGCCTTCTCCTTCATTGATATCCGGCGGAAGAATGGTAATGCCCATATTTCTGCATGTATTAATATACTCCGTTATTTTTTTTGTATTCGTAATGACGGAGGTAAGCAGCGCAGCCATAAATTCCACAGGATAATAACAGCGCAGCCATGCCGTCTGATACGCCACCACCGCATAGGCCGCTGCATGAGACTTGTTAAAGGCATATTTGGCAAAATCAATCATTTCATCAAACACATGATTGGCCACATCCTCCGGAATTCCCCGTTTGATACAGCCTTCCACGCCTTCTGCTTCATTTCCGTATACAAAGTTGGCTCTTTCCTTTGCCATGACATCGCCCTTTTTCTTTGACATGGCACGACGAACCAGGTCGCTTCTTCCCAGGGTATAGCCTGCTAATTTCATAACAATCTGCATGACTTGTTCCTGATAAACAATGCAGCCGTAGGTCGGCTCCAGAATCTCCATCAGCTCCGGACAGCTGTACTGAATCGAATCTTTATTCTTCTTTCCTTTAATATATTTCGGGATAAAATCCATCGGACCGGGACGATAAAGCGAAATACCCGCAATAATATCCTCCAGATTCTCCGGTCGAAGCTCACGCATGAAAGACTTCATTCCGGCACTTTCCAGCTGGAAAACCCCTTCGGTTTTCGCCTGCCCAATCATTTCATAAACCTTCGCATCTTCATAATTGATATCATGCAGGTCAATCGGCTTCCCTGCCTTTTTCTCCGCCATTCGTACCGCATCCTGAATCACTGTCAGGGTACGGAGTCCGAGAAAATAGTGATAGGTAACGAACACCGTCAACTTAATGTTACGGGTCGTTTTCCCCCACTTCACACCGTGCGTGCGACTTTCACCGCACACGGCGTTCCATCGTAGATAGTAGGCTTCGGTGACCTACTTTCGAATATTGTCAGAAGTTTAATTTATTAAAGCCAACCATTTTATTTTAATTTGGTTGCTTTATTTTCTTGCGATATTTAGCAAGATTTTTAATTGATTTTTCTGACAGACTGTCTGGCTCTTTATCACTATGAATTAAATCATGACAGTATTTATGGACTGTTATAAGGTTTTTAACCTTGTTTATTTTGTCCATTGACAACTTTTTATCGACATGGTGAAATCTTGCTTCATTTGGTTCAACGAACCCTCCGCAAATCTTACATTTCCCCTTGTCTCTGTTGTATGTGTATGGTCTGTTCATAAAGTATTCGAAGTTGTATAAAGGATGTTTGCTCATTCTGATGAATAAAGCGTGGTCAGTTGAATTAACTTCATCCGTTCTGACTTTTAATCCTTTCTTTCTCATTCTTTTGTTATAAAGTTCCCTACCTTCGGGCGTATATGGATTTTCTTCCTGTTTCTTTAACCTTGGGTTATCCCATTTGGCAAAGTTTATATCAGTTATTCCAATATACATATCTTTATATTTGATTGCTGGAATGTGTGCTTTATGCCCACTATGCAATCCAATCAAATTTGAAACTTCGTTTGCTCTAACCCATTGACCGCCATAGCGTTTTAGTGATTTGTATGCGGTGTATTTCAACAACCAAGCATATTTTCTTATCACCACACTAATTTGGTCACACATACTGTAATAATTTATTAGACCTACTATGATTGCGTTAACCCTTGTAATGTTCTGTATAAGCCTTTCCTTATCTAATGTGGAAGTTTTCCTAATATAGAATAATTCTCGACTTAAATTTTCCATTTTCCTTTGAAAGCGTTCCCTTTCGGGTGAAACTTTATTAACTAATCTTCCGTTTTTCTTTACCATTCGAATTTCAACACCTAAAAACTTAATGGGGTTGCTACATACATTGGTAATCAATGTTTTTTCTTCTGATAAATCCAACTTCAATGTTTCTTTAAGATACCTTTTTGCCTTGTATTTAAGTCTTTCTGCATCTCTTTTGCTATCCGTTAGGATAACCCAGTCGTCTGCATATCTGACATAATAGCAAGTTTTAAGATTACTATGATTTCTCATAGATGTTATCTCTCCATCTCTTCGGCTATAGGTTTTTCTTAGTTTCTTTCTTTCAAAGTCACCAGTCATATAATTATCGAAACGGTTTAGGTAGATGTTTGCAAGCAATGGTGAAATTATTCCACCTTGCGGTGTTCCTAACTCACTTCTGCTACATTCTTCCATAACTCCTGCTTTTAGCATTTGTTTTATAATACTAAGAACTCTTTTGTCACGAATGCCAAGGTTCCACATACTGTTAATCATAACATTATGGTCGATATTATCAAAGAAACCTTTAATGTCTCCCTCAACAACCCAATAACATTTTGCTGTAAAGTTTATCTGTTTAATTCTTGCCACTGCCATATCAGCAGACCTCATGGGACGAAACCCGTAAGAATGTTCAAAAAACTGTGCTTCTGCAATTGGCTCTAAGATATTTCTTACACATTCTTGTATTATTCTATCGATAATTGTTGGTATTCCAAGTGGTCGCTTTTCAGTCTTTCCTGGTTTTGGTATCCAAACTCTTCTCACCATATCAGGGTGATAGTCATATAGTTTTGCTTTCACATCTTCTATAAGTTCATCATACCCCTTACTTAAGTAGTCATTGATTTCCTTTCCATCAACGCCAACAGTATGACTGCCTTTGTTGGCTTTGATTTTATGGATTGCTGACACTATATTAGGTTCTGAAGCGATTATTTCCAATATACCAGTAAAGTTGCTTTCTTTGTCATTTTCATAGTTCTGTTTAGCCGTCATATAAATGTCTTGTAAAAGTTTATTAAGTTCCTTTTCATTTCTTGGAACCTTGTTAAGTTTTGTCCCCACTGGCATCACCTCCGTGACACTTTAAAACATGGTTAGTTCGTTTCGCACAACGGCTACCTTAACAATTAAACTTATCTTACGATATTCTAATCTACGACTATGCCCCTTCGCTCCACAGACATTACTCTGCTTCAACGCTACTACGGGCTGCTGCCACCTAAATTCACAAGTCATTTCCTACTTGTTAGAAACATCTGCTCTTAATAGCATTAACATTTTCTTTTAGGCTTCAACTGTTCCGTTTGTTCTATCCTTCATTATTGTAACTTAGCCTCTACCTTTAACCCGTTAGCCGTTCTTTCTCCCTTTAGTCGAATGGAATCAGAACACTTAACCTTTACTGGTTAAGTACAGTAATCTCAATGGACAATAAAATTACTGCGACTAAAATCCCTACAGGGACAACCCAACTTTCGTCAGGGTCTCTAAATTACGAGCCTTTCATACGGTAGTTCCTGATGTGTAGGCATATTACATTTTAAAGATTTCTCTTAAGGACCCCCGACTTACTTCGTCACCATACTTTTTACTTTATACTTTCATACAGGTGGGCTCTAGCCACTTTTGTACCAATACTACTTATATATTTCAGCCATTTAGGCACTTTTCAGCCGACTTCACCGTGCTTTATACCATTTGGCATTAAGACCAAACAGCATAACGGAGTCTTAGGGGATTGGGTATCGACATTTACCCAACAAATAGAATTTCACTATTCTAATCAAACAAACAGTTAAACAAGTTCTTTACTTTACCTTTTCCAGCAGGCAGGCTCTAGCCATTTTTGAACCAACTGTACTCCAATATTTCATTTCCTTGCTCCGCTAACTTGTTTCCATTTCTGAAGTGTTTCGTTAGCGAACAGTTCGCACATCCATTTTGAGAAGTCCAAGTTCCTCAATCGTCGTCATGGTAAACTGAGTGGTAATTACATTATCCGCGCCCCTTGACAGAGGAACAAATTCATCGAGGGGCTTTGAGCCGATTACGACTCCGGCGGCGTGTATGGAGGTATGCCGCGGCAGCCCTTCCAGGCGCATGGACATATCGATAAGATTCCGGGTCGTTTCATCCTCCTCGTAAAGTTCTTTCAGTTCCGGGTTGGTTTTTAAAGCTTTTTCGATGGTGATTCCAAGCTCCATCGGAATCATTTTCGCCACGCGGTCCACCTGGGCGTATGGGATGGCAAGGACTCTGCCCACATCCCGGACGGCCATCCGTGCTGCCATGGTTCCAAAGGTGACAATCTGCACCACCTTGTCCTTGCCGTATTTGCGGTAAACATAATCAATGACCTCCTGCCGACGTTCATAACAGAAATCAATATCAATATCCGGCATGGACACTCGTTCGGGATTCAGAAAACGCTCAAAAATGAGCTGATAACGAATCGGGTCGATGTCTGTAATTTCCAGACAGTAGGAAACGATACTTCCCGCCGCCGAGCCTCTTCCCGGTCCCACGGCGATTCCCTGACTTTTGGCGAAACGGATAAAATCCCAGACAATCAGGAAATAATCAATATATCCCATGGTCCGAATAGTATCGAGCTCATAATTCATACGCTCCCGAAGCTCCTCCGACGGATTATCTCCGTAACGCTTCCGAAGGCCCTTCTCGCAGAGCATTTTCAGATAGGAAAATGCGTCATAGCCTTCGGGGACATCAAACTTCGGGACCTTCTGCTCTCCGAAGACAATCTCTACATTGCATCGCTCGGCAATCTTGTGGGTATTATCCAGAGCCTCCGACGCATAAGGGAACAGCCGCCGCATTTCTTCTTCGGATTTCAAAAAGAACTGCCCGCCCTCATAACGCATACGGTCGGTATCGGTCACCAGCTTGCCGGTCTGAATACATAAAAGCAGGTCATGCGGAACCGCATCGTCTTCGTTGATATAATGCACGTCATTGGTTACGACCAGCGGAATCCCCAGTTCTTTAGACATATTGAGTATCACCGTATTCACCATGGTCTGCTGACGAATCCCATGATCCTGCAGCTCCAGGAAGAAATTATCCTCCCCAAACAGCTCCCTCATCCGCAAAGCCGCTGCCTTTGCGCCTTCCAGGTCATCCTTTAATATCTTGTTGGGAATCTCTCCGGCAAGGCAGGCACTTAAGGCAATCAGCCCTTCATGATACTTCTCAAGGACTTCATAATCCACCCTTGGTCTGTAATAATAGCCTTCGGTAAATCCCCTCGTTACAATCTTCATCAGGTTCTGATAGCCCTGATTGTTCTCAGCCAGCAATACAAGGTGGTAATACCGGTCCTCTCCCCGGCTCTGTTCCCTGTCAAACCGGGAGCCCGGTGCCACATAGACTTCACATCCCAGAATCGGCTTGATTCCCACCTCTTTGGCCTTCTTGTAAAAATCAATCACGCCGTACATCACCCCGTGGTCGGTGATAGCCAGACTGTCCATACCAAGCTCCTTCGCCCTCGGCAAAAGCTCCTTAATCTTACTGGAGCCGTCCAGAAGACTGTATTCCGTATGGACATGTAAATGTGTAAATGCCATGTTTTCTCTCCTGTATTATGAAAACTGCCGCAAAATGCATCCTCACATCTTGCGGCTTCCTTTTCTAATCTATCCGTTGTCTACTCAGGCAGAGACGGTTGTAAAATCCCGTAGCTGTCAGTGGCGGTCAGCGAATAAAATGTCGCGGTATCTGCTTCCGGCTTCGGATTAAACTTCTGGTAGAAGGAAAATCCCACGCCTCCGATTACACAAATCAGACAAAGATAAGCAATCACTTTTGTAATCTTTTGTTTTCTCTTCTCTCTGGCAAGAATCTGCTTGTGATTTCGTTTGTATTCTTTTCTTCTGTCAACCTTTTCCTGACTCATCGCACATCACTCACTTTCTATAATAATATCCAAAAAGGGTTGGAAAACCAATAATCCTTTCGCTGATATACATCATAGCAGAACCTCGTTCCCTTTTCAATCAAATATCTTTTCTTTTCTTGTACTTTTCTTATTTTGTATGTTATACTTCTGTTAGAAAGAAAGAGGTGTTTCATATGACAGAACGTCAGTCCAAAATAATTAAGCTGGTAAACCAGTATCAGAAGATTGAAGTAAGCCGTCTGGCAGAGATGCTGGATGTTTCTCAGGTGACCATCCGTAAGGATTTAGACTATCTGGAAGAAGAAGGACTTCTCTCCAGAGAGCACGGCTACGCACTGATCAAAAATGCAAATGATATCAATACCCGATTAACCATAAATTACGAAACCAAACTTAAAATCGCCATCAAGGCTGCCGAGATGGTATCCAACGGAGAAACCGTCATGTTAGAATCCGGTTCCACCTGTGCCCTCATGGCAGAACAGCTTGCCAAGCTGAAAAAGGATGTAACCATCATTACCAATTCCGCTTATATCGCCATCCGAATCCGTGACCTTCCGGTTCGCAAGGTAATCCTTCTCGGCGGAGAATACCAGAAGGAATATCAGGGTATGGTGGGTCCTCTTGTACGCAAATGTGCAAGGGAGTTTTTCGTAGACAAGTTTTTCGTGGGCACAGACGGCTTTATACCGGAAGCAGGCTTTACCTGTGATGATTTAATGCGCGTGGAGACTATGAAATATATGGCTGATTCCGCCAACCGGATGATTATTCTTGCAGACTCCAGCAAATTTTCGCAAAAGGGTGTTGTGATTCAGTCCACTTTTGATGAGATTGATACGATTTGTACGGATTCCGGCATTTCGGAGGAAACCGTTGCTATTCTGAACAAACGAAACATCCTTGTCAAAATCGCAGAATAATACATACGATCCCAACAGGAGGTTGCCATGTATCAGACAAAAACTCGCTGGTTGCCGACGGTCATACTGTCGGCTTTTTTCTTTATTTTCATACTGTGTTTTTCCTCCGCGTCCTGCCTTGCGAAAAGTCCCGTTCCATCTGCTTCCGAACAGCAAAGAACGCTTCATTTAAGCTGTGGGGAAACCTTTTTCCCTTCTTTTCCAAAACCGGACCGTCTATCGCTCTGTTACAGCTCCGAGCCTTCCGTCGTCCGGGTGAGCAGCAACGGGATTCTTTATGCACTGTCTCCGGGGACAGCCCGGATTCTCTATGCAGTATGGGGAAATTATCATTCCTTTACGGTAACGGTCACCGAGGAGGAAGACACTCCGGGCGTTCCGTATGCAAAGGACAAAACAGAGGAAGTGGATTTTCAGATTGATTCCACCCTTCTTTTTATGAAAAAGGGGGACAGCTACAAATGTCAGGTAACGGTTTCCTCCGGCTCGTCCGCCACTGCCGGTCTGAAATGGAGCAGCGAACAGCCGGATGTGGCAAAGGTCAGCCAGCTTGGCCGAATTACCGCCCGTAAAAAAGGAACTGCCGTAATTCGCTGCAGCAACGGCTCTGTCACGAAAGAAATCTATGTCAATGTCATTACCACAGATTACGACGGAAAATCCTGTGATTTTACCATGCTGACCGCAAATGGCGAAAAACGGACTTACCGTCTTTACAAACAAAACGCACACAATTACCCGAAATACGACCGCTATCTGGCCTGGCATGGCTGTGCCACCTGTTCCCTGGCCACGGTCTTAGGAGGATTTCATAAGGCATATGAAGGCATTTCTCCAAGTTCTGTCATTGACGGACCGGAAAAAACCGTGGTCAATCCCGAAGCATGGGAAAAGGAACACGTAATCCACTCCCTGAAACGCCAGATGCCTCTCACCCTTTACGGGATTTCTTCTATATTAAAGCATTATTCTGTAGAAAATGATTATGTGCGAACCTTCAAAAAACGGGACGGACGGGAGGATATTTTAGACCATCTTCGGACCGGCAATCCGGTTATTATCGAAGTTCGCCAGAAAAGTAATGTAACCGGCGAAAAAAGCCAGCGCTGGACAAACTCCTACCATACCATGGTTCTTCTCGGAGTCCTTACGGATAACCGGGTGCTATTATGCGACTCTGTGGACCGCTCCTGGTATGATGAGGGCGAGCGTCTGAAAATCATCTCTCTGGATGATGTCATGGAATATATGTATTCCTGCACAAAGTTTTCCGATACAATGTATTTCAGCGGAGCCGCCTCCGACGGAGGATATATTAAGGTTTACGGAAAAAAATAATTTCTTATCAAATAAAAAAGCCGCCAGCACTTATGATGCAATTAGCAGACATAAATGCGGCGGCCTTTTTTGTTTAGAATCCATACAGTTTCTGCGGATTATCCACCAATATTCTTTTTACATTTTCTTCGGTTTCTGCCTGAAAAAGCAGCCCGTCCAGCATATCCGCATCATTGGGCATGCCGGTCGGCGCATGGAGCTCACTGGGATGCGGCCAGTCCGTTCCCCAGAGCACCCTTTCCGGCACTGCCCGGACATAAGCTCTGCCAACTTCCATCGTATCCCTGTACCCTTCCACGCAGGAATCATGATACAGGGCCGACAATTTCACCCATGCCTTTCCTTTCTCCATCAAATGAGTAATCACAGAAAATGCACCGTGTCCGGTTCCTTTCTTTGCCGGCAAATGTCCCCGGTGGTCAAAAACAAGCTGGCATGGCAGTCGGTCAAACACATCTTTCCACTCCAGAATCCGGTCTGCATTCATCCAGAAACACATATGCCAGCCAAAAGGAGCAATCTTTGATGCTAACAGAGATATCTTTTCCGGGTCATCCATCCCACCGCATTCCATATTTATGCGGACACCCCGGACACCGGCCCGGTGCAGCTGTTCCAGTTCCTCGTCAGGAATCGTTTCCTCAATCACAACCACGCCTCTGGCACTGTCTCCAAACTCGCGCAGCGCATCCAAAGTACAGCGATTATCCGTTCCATAAATGGAAGGAGTCACAATCACATTTCTCGTCAGCCCCAGTCTTTTTTGCAGCAGCCGGTAATCCTCCGCCGTTGCGGAAGGCTGCGAACTGCTGTCTCCCGTCACATAGGGAAATCTGTCCGGATGATAAATATGAAGATGGGTATCGCAGGCACCCTCCGGCACACGAAGCTTCGGACGGTTACCGCCTGCGGAAAAAGGAACCTTAAATAAATCCATCATTTTTCCCCTCCTGCCAGGCAAATCTCATTTGCCGGATACCGGTCTGCAAAATGTTCCTCCAGCATGGAAACATGGCTTAAAAATGCCTCATCATCAAAATATTTTGCTCCTTTTGGGCATCGGTGAATACAGGCCTGACATTTAATGCAGATTCCCTCTGCCTTTTTAAAATCTCCTCCGGAAAAACACCCCATCGGACAGACGGCAGCGCAGATGCCGCAGTCGTCGCAAAGCTCCTTCCTGGTTTTCGGTTTTGCCTTTAAAAATACTGCCGGTTTGCCATCGGTTCCTTTCGGCACATAATACGGTCCCACCGGGTTTCTGCCCGGAATCTGACTTCTTATGAGAAATTCCGGATTATCATTTTTCTCTGTATATTCCACCAATGCTTTTCCAAAATTCTCTGCCTGCAAAAAATCTTCTCCGGAAGGACGCTCCGGTGCCAGCTTTTCAGAAAATACATGGCGGCATACAAAAGCCGCAGCTCCCAGCATCAAAAAATCATTCTCTTCCATACAGGAAAAAAGCTCCATGAGAGAATCGTCAAAGCTGCGGTTTCCGTAAGTGACCACAGCCGCACCAAAAGCTCCGTTTCCTTTGATGAAATCTTTCACAAAAGGCAGTAACTTATTTGGCACCCTTCCCGCATAGGTGGGAACCCCCAGGACAACCAGGTCTCCTTCATCAAAGGTAAGCATTTCCTGCCTTGCCTGCGGCAAAGTCCAGTCAAGCACATTTACCGGAATACTTCCCGCGGCTTTTCCCGCTGCCTGTGCGATTTTACATACCATCTTCCCCGTTTGCGCCACCGGGCTGAAATAAACCGCCCAGATTCTTCTTATTTTCAAACTTACCGCCTCCTTTCTTTTTTTCATTATAGCTTTTTCCGGGGCGTCCATCAACGAAAAAACACATGAAATAATTTTACTGCCGCATGACCAGAAATGCATCATAAACATTCACGATACCATAGCCCCATTCCCGGTTCGGATACTCATAGGCTCCCGGCCGGGATGCTCCCTGAATCAGATAAAACCGCATACTCTGCCCATTAAAAGAAGGCTCATTGCCTCTCACCAGGGCCCATTCCTGCATCAGCGTTCCGATTCCCGCTCCAAAGGCTGCTGCCACACTGCTTCCGCTCTTTACAATCGGACGGCCGCCGGGACGGGAGGAGGGAATCTCTACCCCGACACCCGGTGCCGCCAGATCCGGTTTCACCCTGCCATCCCGGGTAAAGCCCCGGCTGCTTCTGACATAGAGACTGTCGTTTGTCACATCAAAGGGAGCATAGGTAATGCTATATTCCGCATTCCCCGGAGATGTCACCGTGTCATTGGGGTCTGCATTCAGAAAAAAGGTATCATTTTTAATAAAATTACCGATTGGCAGCCAGAGGTTAAATTCCCGGACGTATCCCCCCGTCAAGGTTTCCGTTCCGATCCCTGCGGCGTACACCCGGAGCGTCCAGGTTCCTGCGGCAGGCCGGCGGAAATTCATACGAATGACCTGGTCCCCACTTACAATTTCTCCCGGAAAAGAACGGATTTCCAGAACAGTTTCCTCGGGGAAAAAACGGATTCTTCGAAATTCATTCAGTTTCAGCTGGAGCTTTTCCACACTCTCTCCTCCCGGTGAAATCAGACTGACGGTAAATACATCAGGATATCTCCCCCACAGCTCCATAATGAATCCGGACTCTCCCTGTGCCACATGGAAATGTACCGTTTCGTACTCCTCCCGCTCCAGAATCCTTCCCCGATAATGATGACCGGACAGCCCTTCATTGCCTGCGGCAATGTGAAAAGACACACCGGAAATCAAAGAAAATCCGGAAATATACCGTTCCAGATCGGTAGTTCCACTATGCCCGCCCATATTGGTTCCAATCCCCAAAACCACAGAAACCGGCCGGCCAAGACTCCTTGCCTGTCGGATGACATAACTGACAGCCATCATCACATCATCCTCCTGACAGGCCCAGATTCCATCATCAATCGAATAAAAATTCCGCAAATAGGGTTTTGCCTGCTTCAGCTTCACAACCAGCAGGGAGGCATCCGGCGCCGCTCCGGAAAAACCGCCTTCCTCCCTTTCTCTTCCTGCCGCTACTGCGGCCATAAAAGTACCATGTCCCTCTTCATCCCGGGGAAGCCTCATTTCCCCTTCTGCCATCTCATTTTCCCCGGCCAGAGCACGGTCAATCTCCTCCTGAGTCCACTCTGTCCCAAAACCGAATCCTTCCGGCGGCCTTGTGCTTTGCACGGTCTGGTCCCAGAAAGAAAGCACCTTTGTGGTATTATCCTCATAAAGAAACAGGGGATTGGTCAAATCAACACCCGTATCAATGACCGCCACCAAAGTCCCCTGTCCCCGGAGTGCAAGCTGCGGAAAACGCTGAACCCTTGTTACCCCGATGGCCTCTAACTCCTGGGTACTCATAAGCCCATAACATTTCGGAATCCGACTGTACCGGATTTCCGGCTCACTTCCGGTAAATTCTCCTTCCTCTCTCCGATAAATAATTGCCTGATTATATCCCAGAGGAAAAATACAGTAATCATCGAAAGAATCCAAGGTATCCCCTTCCAGAGACAAATCCACGATATAGCTTCGATAATCATTGTTGACCGCCCTGTCACCGCATCCTCCCCGTGTGCCTTCTTCCATGTCTTCTGTCTGCTGAAAATATAAAGCTTCCATCGCTGTCCTTCTTTTTTCGTTTCCTTCTTTATAGCCTATGCGCTGCAGGAAAAAAGTGTTTTTTAAATAATTAAGTTTTTCGTTTCCTTTCCTATACTTTTGTTGTAGAATAAGAACATCACAATAAAAAATAAGCAGAACTCATTTTCTGCTGTTTTTGGAAAGGATTTTATATCATGGAGAGAGAAAAGTTTAAAAGCCGTCTTGGGTTCATTCTCATCTCGGCCGGATGCGCCATCGGTATCGGCAATGTGTGGCGTTTCCCCTACGTGGTAGGAAACAACGGCGGATGTATTTTTGTTCTGCTTTATCTTCTGTTTCTGACTATTTTCGGCGTTCCGATTATGACCATGGAACTTGCCGTCGGACGGGCAAGCCGCGCTTCTGCCGTCCGCTCCTTTAACATTCTGGAAAAACCGGGAAGCAAATGGCACCTTCACGGAAAACTGGCCGTAGTTGCCAACTACGTTCTGATGTTCTTTTACAGTGTCATCGCCGGATGGATGCTCTATTATTTTGTCGGAATGCTGACCGGCAAATTTAAAAACACCACTCCGGAAACCGTCCCGCTGATTTTTGAGGAACTGACACAGAGTCCTTCTTTAATGATTCTGTTTACATTCCTTATCATTGCCATTGGCTTTGCTGTCTGTTCTATCGGATTGCAGAAGGGCGTCGAAAAGGTTACCAAATTTATGATGATTGCCCTGCTTATCATCATGGTCGTTCTCGCCGTCAACAGTATTTTCTTAAAAAATGGCTCGGAAGGGCTCCGGTTTTACATGGTACCGAATCTTGAAGCCGTGAAAGAAATCGGTTTTTTAAACGTCGTTGCACAGGCGATGAACCAGTCCTTCTTTACCTTAAGTGTCGGCATCGGCTCCATGGCAATTTTCGGAAGTTATATTGATAAAAAGGCTTCTCTTCTGGGTGAAGCGGTCACCATCGCTTCCCTGGATACCTTTGTCGCCATTGTTGCAGGACTTATTATTTTTCCGGCCTGCTTCGCTTACGGCGTACAGCCGGACCAGGGACCAAGCCTGATTTTTATCACATTGCCGAATATTTTTAATTCCATGCCACACGGTCATATCTGGGGAGGCTTTTTCTTCCTTTTCATGACATTTGCGGCATTCTCCACGGTGATTGCCGTATTTGAAAATATTATGTCCATGTGTATGGAAACCCGGGGCTGGTCAAGAAAAAAAGCAGCCATTATCAATATCCTGATTGTCTGTGTCGGCTCCCTTCCATGTATTTTCGGGTTCAACCTTCTGTCCTGCTTCACCCCATTTGGCCCGGGCAGCAACGTCCTCGATTTGGAAGACTTCTTTGTCAGCAATCTGGCTCTTCCGTTCGGAAGCTTTATCTATGCGCTCTTTTGTATGAGCCGCTACGGCTGGGGCAGCGACAATTACTATGCGGAGGTCAATGAAGGAAATGGTCTTAAAATGCCAAAATGGCTTCGTCCATACCTGACTTACATTCTTCCGCTCATTATCATCTTCCTGATTATCTACGGGCTCTGGACCAAGTTCTTTTAATCACTTTTTCTGTAAAACAGGCTGCTTCCAAAGTAATATACCCATATTACTCCGGCGGCAGCCTTATATTTCGTCATCTTTTCCTCTGAGTATTATTTTTTATCAAAAATTTATGCAATTTTGACACCTTGATTTTTTTTACAAAAGTGCTAAGATAACATTAAATATTTGAGATTGTCTGGATGCTTAAGGAAGGTGCGTTATGATTACCAGAAAAATTAACATTGATTCCATAGAGAAAATACAGTCTTTTGTAAAAATCATTAACCAGTTCAGCGGTCGTTTTGATTTGATTTCCGGCTGCAGCAAAGTAAATGCCCGGTCTATCATGGGTATTTTCAGTCTGGACATCTCCAAGCCTCTTGATTTAAATATCTATAATGATGAATCTGCAGATTCCATTTTAACATCCATTTCTTCATATGTTATAAAAAGTACCGTCCCTGCGACCGAACACAGAGAGTACGCCTGAAAGCAGCAAGTAATTACTGCTTATTTTTTTACCTTTTTATCAGTTTATAATAATTTCCTATCATATAAAAAACACGGCAGTCGGGATTTTCCATCCTGTCTGCCGCTTTTTTTCAAAAACGCCTCGGCGTTCTTGCTGCGAGATGCGCGTCATGCGTTAGCATGACAAATTTCAAATGCGCATCTCTCAAATGTTGACATAATTTATTATCTGGATAAGGTCTCCGGTTCCGGATATTCTTCCCCGAAGGTATCTACTGTCACTGTTTTCATTACCTGTTTTTTGTATGGTGAATCTCGGAAGGTCTTCTCGCAGGCAATTCTGTCAACCACATCCATACCCTCGATAACTTTTCCGAAGGCTGCGTATTCTCCGTCTAAGTGAGGAGCCGATTTATGCATGATAAAGAACTGGGAGCCGGCGGAATTCGGCATCATGGAACGAGCCATGGAAAGAACACCTGCATCATGTTTTAACTGGTTCGGGAATCCATTATTGGTAAACTCGCCTTTAATACTGTATCCAGGATTGCCTGTACCGTTTCCGAGCGGGCAGCCTCCCTGAATCATAAAGCCTTTGATTACACGGTGAAAAATCAGTCCGTCATAAAAACCTTTCTTTACAAGTGAGATAAAGTTATTCACCGTATTCGGTGCAATCTGCGGATAAAGCTCTGCTTTGATTACATCGCCATTTTCCATCGTAATGGTTACAACTGGATAAGCCATATCGTATAACTTCCTTTCTTTCTTAAGATATATTTTTTACTATTATACATCATTCCCCAAAAACAGTACAACCTTTTCTCCCTTCTGCTCTTGATTTTTCTATCGCTCTTTTCTATAATGTATTTCTGTTAATTAACACTGACATAAGAGAAAGGACAGGAAAATGAATCGAAAATTATTGTTTTTTGATATAGATGGCACCCTTCTTGCCGGTGGTCTTCCCGGCTATATTCCGGAAAGTGCTATGAAGGGACTGGCACAGGCACAGAAAAACGGGCACTATCTTTTTATCAACAGCGGAAGAACTCATTTCTTTATCCCGCAGCAGATTAAGGACTTCCCTTTTGACGGCTATGTCTGCGGCTGTGGAACGGAAATTATTCTCCACGGAGAAACCCTTTATCATCATACCCTCCCGGATGATGTCCGTTTCGGACTGCGGGATATTTTTGCTCGCACCGGCGTCCAGGGTGTCTGTGAAGGACGGGATTTCTGCTATTTTGACGATGAATGCAAACCGTTTCCTCCCCTTGTGGGACTGAGAGAGATTTATTCGCAGTCAGGCTGCCCATCCTCTCTCCATAATTTTAAAGACCCGGACATGGCTTTTGATAAATTTATTATTTTTTATGACGAGCATTCTGACATTGCTCTTTTTAAAGAGCTGACCGGGCCACATTTTGCATTTATCGAAAGAGAGCAAACCGGCGAATACCACTTTGCCGAACTGGTTCCACACGGCTGCTCCAAAGCCAGCGGCATTGATTTTCTCGTAGAACATCTGGGACTTTCCCTGGATGACTGCTATGTTTTCGGAGACAGCACCAATGACCTTTCCATGCTGACCCATGTGAAAAACAGCATTGCCATGGGCAATTCCTTCCCGGAGGTTCTGGGCAAAACCTCCTATGTCACCACACCGGTTGACCGGGACGGCATTTATGTTGCCCTGAAACATTTTCATCTGATATAAGCATATACCAAAGAGGCTTCATCTGAGAGCTTCTTTACAAAAACAGGGAGCCCCCTGCACATAACGGACCCCGAACTCCGTTATGCTTGGGGACTCCCTGTTTTCATTATCGAAAGGTGTTAACTAAAAATCGAATCCTTCAATGGTGCGGAAATAATCTTCCGGTGTCTCTGCACGACGAATCATTCTTGTTGTTCCGTCCTCCTGCAGCAGAATCTCCGCACTTTTCAGCTTGCCGTTATAATTATATCCCATAGCAAATCCATGTGCTCCGGTATCATGAATCACCAGGAGGTCTCCGATATCAATCTTTGGCAGCTTACGGTCAATGGCAAACTTGTCGTTATTCTCACAAAGAGAACCTACCACATCATAGGTGTAATCGCAAGGCTCGTTTTCCTTTCCCATGACGGTGATATGATGATATGCTCCGTACATGGCAGGACGCATCAGATTGCAGGCGCAGGCATCCACGCCGATGTATTCTTTGTAGGTGTGTTTTTCATGAATGGCCTTTACCACCAGATGTCCATTCGGTCCGAGCATATAGCGGCCAAGCTCTGTGAAGATTTTGACATCGCCCATATCCGCCGGAACAAGAATCTCTTCGTAAACCTGACGTACCCCTTCTCCGATAGCAAAAATGTCATTCGGCTCTTTATCCGGTGTGTAAGGAATACCGATACCGCCGGAAAGATTGATGAAATCAATGTGCACATCCAGCGCCTCTTTCAGTTCGACTGCCAGGCTGAACAAAATGGCTGCCAGAGTCGGATAATACTCGTTGGATACCGTATTACTTGCCAGGAAGGAGTGAATACCGAACTCCTTCACACCCTCTGCTTTCAATCTCTTAAATGCTTCAAAAATCTGCGGTTTGGTCATACCATACTTTGCATCTCCGGGATTATCCATGATATCGGTGCCGAGAGCAAAGATTCCGCCCGGATTAAACCGGCAGCAGATTCTTTCCGGAATCCCGCAGGCTTCCTTCAGATAATCGATATGGGTAATATCATCCAGATTAATGATTGCACCGATTTCTTTGGCATAGACAAACTCCTCTGCCGGTGTCTCATTGGATGAAAACATGATGGAGCTTCCATCCGCAAATCCGCAACGGTCGCTCATCATAAGCTCTGTCATGGAGGAACAGTCGGTTCCACATCCTTCTTCTTTGAGAATCTTAAGAATGGCCGGAGTCGGTGTTGCTTTTACCGCAAAATATTCTTTAAATCCCTTATTCCAGGAAAATGCCTTATTCAGATTACGGGCAGTCTCCCGGATACCTTTTTCATCGTAGAGATGAAATGGGGTCGGATACTCTTTTACAATGTCATCAAGCTGTTCTTTCGTCACAAATGGTTTCTTTTCCATATGATTATAATCCTCCGTTCGTTTTTATCTTTATGAGTTGAATATCATTGGCAAGTGCTTCTTTCAAAAGGCGTACCAGATTGGGATTGGCAGAAAAAAGACTGGTCGTATGAGTCTCATCCTGTATCTCTCCGGTCATGGCATATCTGGAATCGGAAATCAGCCGGAACTGATTGTCCATGTGTTCTTTCACATAATGAAGCGCCCCTTCTACCGGGCAGTCGGCTCCGGTCAGAAGCACGACCTTTTTCCCCTGCAAAATCAGAGTCTCCAGTTCCTCGCGAAAGAGCTCTACAATCTCTGTGGAAACGGAAAGATATACTCTCTCCTTCGTTCCGAGGAGCATATTGCGGAACTTGTCCTCCACATGCCTGCGTCCCCGAATCGTAATATAATTCTCACTGGGTCCGCTCTCCTTTGAAATCTGCTGTTCCAGCGTCTGCGCCGCCTCACTTAAAAAATGCAGCTTATTGGCGCAAAACTCCCGGACAGGAACCGCTTCATAACGAACAGACTGCTCTTCCAGAACATACGCTGCGCCCTTATCCACCAGTCCGGCCAGGGCACCGTAGGCATTGGATCTGGAAATACCGCTTCGCTTGGCAGCTTCGTATCCGCTGAGCGCTCCTTCCGTCAGCAGAAGAACATAAATCTTCCCCTCCTGCCGGGTCAGCCCAAAACTCATCAATAACTCAATATTATCTGCCATCCGTGTCTCCAATCCCGGGAAATCCCGTTCTTCTCCAATAAGTAGTACAATTTAGTACCACTATAAAGCATCCTGCCTGATTTGTCAACAGCTTTTCTGACAAAGTTTTCTCAACAGCCTTGCAGCAACGCCTTCTCAATTCCTTTCACGCAGGCGGTCAGGGTGCGGTTTACCGGCGTATCGATTCCATACTTTTCTCCCCACTTCACAACCGCGCCATTGATAAAATCAATTTCCGTCGGACGTCCGTTTTCCAGACTTTGGAGCATGGATGTTTTAAAGGTTCCCGGCAGACCTTTGCTGGCTGCATACCACGGATATTCCGGGTCCTCAGAGGTCAGACAGACACCGGCTGCGCGGGCAACCCGGATTCCCTCTTCCACCGCCGCACAGGCTGTCTCTTTAATGTAATCCTCCTCGTAAAGAGGCCCATACGGAAGACGGGTAATGGCACAAAGGGCTCCCGCTGCCACATTAATCAAAAGCTTGTCCCAGATAAGTCCTTTCATGTTATCGCTGATTTCACAATGCATCCCCGCACGATGAAATTCCTCCTGTACGGCTTTCGCACGTGGGGTAATTTCTCCCGACATTTCCCCGATAAAGGTCTGTTTTCCTTTTACCGTGGCACTGACATAGCCCGGCTCGAGCATCCGGCCGCCCACATAGGTTTTACCGCTTAATACCCGGTCTTCTCCCACAACCTCTGCGATGACCTCTTCATTTCCCAGACCATTTTGCAGTGTCATAAACAAAGTGTCTTCGCTGATGGCATCGGTCCGCATCAATTCCTGAACCGCCTTTTTTGTCACATAAGATTTCACCAGTACAATCACCAAATCCACCGGCCCGATGCCCGCTGCATCCGGTACTGCGGTCACAGGAACTGACCAGTCCGT
Source organism: Eubacterium sp. (assembly GCA_022769785.1). Lineage (GTDB taxonomy): Bacteria > Bacillota > Clostridia > Lachnospirales > Lachnospiraceae > Anaerobutyricum. Next base: position 8,407 of record JALEIY010000043.1, on the reverse strand, counting down.
CTTTTCATCGGTCATACGCAGTCCATCTCTGTTTACCGCCTCCACATAAGCCTTCTGATGATTAATAAGAAACACCTCTGAGCCTCCCATGGCCAAAGTACCTCCGATGGCACTTCCCAGAGAGCCTGCTCCCAAAATACAAATCTTCATTTTCTTCCTCCTGTATATCCTGATGTGCTTTTACCCAAAAAACAGGCGGCCTGTAAAGACCGCCCGATTCATTTTATACCAGTCCCTGCTCCCGCAGGTCTTTTGCCACCTGACAATATACCCGGCTGCTTTCTGTAATTCCTTCAATCTCTTCCGGAGTCAGAGAGCGTTTTACCTTGCCCGGACTTCCCACCACAAGACTTCCATCCGGAATTACCTTGCCTTTCGTCACGATAGCACCTGCTGCAATCAGACAATTTTTTCCGATGCGGGCTCCATCCATAATGACACAGTTCATACCAATTAAGGTGTTATCCCCAATCTGACATCCATGCAGCACCGCATTATGCCCGATACTTACATAGTCCCCGATAATTACCGGATTGCCCTCGCTGACATGTACTGTGCAGTTTTCCTGTACATTGCTGTGGTTTCCCATAATAATCTTATCGTCATCACCCCGGAGAACGGAGAAAAACATCACCTGAGACTCTTCTCCAATGGTAACATCTCCCAAAACCACTGCTTCTTTCACTACGGTTGCAGAATCCGCAATTTTAACCTGTCTGTAATCCATGCTATCCCTCTTTCCTTCTCAAATTATCAGCCATAGCCGATTTTAGTAATGAATATCCAGAACCTCTTTCATATGTTCAATTGGCATATGCTGTCCGGTCCACAGATAAAATGCCGCATCTCCCTGGAAAAGCATCATACCAAGACCGTTCATCGTCTTGCAGCCTACTTCTTTCGCCATCTTGAGAAGAGCTGTCTCCCTCGGAGAATAAATCGTATCCGTTACAATCAGTTCCGGGCGAAGAAACGATTTGTCAGGAATGACACACTGACCCTCCAGCGGTTTCATCCCCACTCCTGTCGCCTGCGCAAAAAGATAGCTGTCCGCCAGCTCTTCCCGAAGCTTTTCCTTATCATCCAAATCATAAAGATTAACAATACAGTCTGTATTCTTCCGAATGGTTTCCACCGTCTTTTCGGCAGCGCTCCAGAACTTATCCTTCCGGTTAAAAATGGAAATCTCCTTCACACCATCCAGAGCCGCCTGAATCTCAATGGCCTTTGCGGCACCGCCTGCTCCGGTCACTGTCATCTTCTTTCCGATTACATCTATATTATTATCCTTCAGCGACTGCATATATCCGATTCCGTCCGTAATATATCCGGTCAGAACACCATCTCTGTTCACGATGGTATTCACCGCTCCCGCCATCTCCGCAGCAGGATCCAGCTTGTCCAGATATTGTCCGACAACCGTTTTATTCGGCATGGACACATTCGAACCAACCATCTTTAACGCCCGCAGGCCTTTTACCGCATCTTCCAGTGAATCATTATCCACTTCAAATGCCAGATATGCGTAATCCAGTCCCAGAGTGGCAAATGCCTCATTATGCATCGCCGGTGAGCTGGAATGCCGAATCGGGTATGCCATCAATCCGATTAACTCCGTATGCCCTGTAATTCTCTCCGCCATAAATATTACCTCCTGATTAATTTAGACAAAGTATTTCTTTGATTATATCACACAAAACGTCCGTCAACTATCACAGGATTTTAAAGAAGAGAAAGAGAAATCCAAAGAAATGCTTATAAATAAAAAAGAATTTCCCACGAAAAAAGGCCATGCCTTTCGGCACAGCCCAGAGTATAGAAAAAGCTTATTGAATTGTAATATATTTTCTTTCGTCTACTGCCGGTTTCTCCTTTTCCTTCGGCAGACGAATGGTTAAAACACCGTCCTTAAATGCGGCTTTAATATCATCCTGTGTCAGTGCATCGCCAACCTTGAAACTTCTCTGGCAGGTACCGCAGTAACGTTCCTTCCGGATATAATTACCCTTGGAATCCTTCTCATCATTGGTCTGATTGCTTACTGCCTTCACGGTCAGATAACCATCCTTAAGCTCCGCCTGAATATCCTCTTTGGCAAATCCCGGAAGCTCCATATCAAGCTCATACTCGGAACCCAGGTCTTTAACATCTGTCTTCATCACTGTGCTGTCTGCTCTCTGATAGCGAGCCGGAACAGTAAACATATCATCAAAAAAGCTGTCTACAAAATTGTTATCAAAAATACTTGGCATAAACATAATTCATATCTCCTTCCCTGTGAGAAATGTATATCGGATGCATCATCCCTCATTATATGCATTTCTTAAATATGCTATTCAAAGCATTTGTTTTATTTGTTCTAGATATAATATAACACTTGTTATTAGCCATGTCAACTATCGAGTGCTAATATTTTGTGAAGAAATTGTGAACCTTTTCTCAGGCCACATCTCCTCTTCCAAAACGGCCACTTTCCTTTTTACATTCCGCATCAAACTCTCTAAGCTTCTTTTTGGCCTGCGGTGACAGATTCTTCGGAACCTGAATCTGAATCGTCACATACTCATCTCCGTACTCTCCCGGATGATTCATGGAAACAATGCCTTTGCCCCGAAGACGAATCTTCATACCGGACTGAGTACCCTCCCGAATCCGGCAAACCGCCCGGCCGTTCAGGGTCGGCACCTGAATCTGGCCGCCGAGCACCGCCGTCATAAATGGAACGGACACCGTAGTGTACACATCCATACCTTTTCTTTCAAAATCCGGTCTGGTACCGACATGAACCTTCAGCAAAAGGTCTCCCGGTCCTCCGTTTCCTACACCTGCCATCCCTTTGCCCCGAAGACGGATACTCCTGCCGTCCTCAATCCCGGCCGGAATGTGTACCTGCAGGGACTGCACCGAACCTGCACCATGTTCTCCATCCTGCAGATGAATAATCTTATCGCAGCCGAAAGCCGCTTCATCAAAGCTGACCGAAATCTCCGCATGATAATCTGCCCCTTTCTGATGAAAGGAACTGCCTTGCGAGCCTCCCGCGCCGCCATAAAATCGTCTGTTTCCTGTACTGCCGCCTGCCCCAAACATATCTCCAAAAATGTCCCCGAAGATATCTCCCATATCCCCGCCTTCAAAATGATACTCCCGGTAGCTGCCGTCACCGCTCTGATAAGCCTTTCCCCTGGATGTGCCGGAGCCTCCGAAACCTCCAAAGCCATTTCCCGCACCGCCGGAATATCCTCCGGCTGCGCTTCCATCCAGCCCTGCAAAACCAAACTGGTCATACAGCTTCTTTTTTTCCGGGTCGTTCAACACCTCATAAGCCTCCGTCACTTCCTTAAACTTCTGCTCCATATTAGGGTCACCGGAATTCATATCCGGATGATACTTCTTGGCAAGCTTCCGGTACGCCTTCTTTATCGCTGCGGCATCGGCATTTCTTCCAATCCCGAGCACCTCATAATAATCTCTTTTCTGTGCCATATCTTTCACCTCCGCTCTACCGGGAGCTCGCCCCGGTTCCAGGACTCCGGTAATCTGCCTTTTGCAAAATCTTCGTCCAAAGCAGAAACCGGAAAAAGGTGCCTGCTGTCAGCAGTCACCGACAACAGACACCCTTCTCATTAACTTTTATCCTATGTCCAAATCAACCTTCAATGGTGATACATTTCTGTTCCGCCGGCTTCTCTTCTTTTTTCGGAATGGTCAATGTCAAAACACCGTGTCTGAACTTCGCCTGCACATCCTCCCGGGTCAGATGCTTATCTACATAAAAACTGCGGCTGCAGGCTCCCGCAAATCTTTCCCTGTGGATAAACCGGTGATTCTTCTCCTCCTCCGGTGCCAGCCCCTTCTCGGCACTGACCGTCAGGAATCCATCATCCAGTGAAATCTTAATATCTTCCTTCGCGAACCCCGGCAGCTCCATGGAAAGCTTATACTCCGTATCCGACTCCTTAATGTCGGTTCTCATAAGATTCGCTGCCTTTCTTCCATATAATTTCCTGTCCATCTTATTCCATTCCTTCTCATCAACAAATGGAAATTCAAAGAAATCATCAAATAAATCTCTCTCTCTAATACGTGGCATCATCATAAGTCATCTCTCCTTTTTCATAAGCTTAATTCTCAGTATCAAACTCGGGATTAAGAGAAACTCATCGGGTTATCTGCCTTTATCTCTTCCTTTGTTCTATTCGTAATATAACACCTGCAATTAGCCATGTCAATAGCAGAGTGCTAATTATTTTGTGAAAAAAATGTGAAGCAAAAAAATAACAGCCAGAATATTTGTTGTCCAAATACCCTGACTGTCTCCCAAAACTTTCTATTTTATTATGCCTCGTCTTCCCTTGGCATTTTCCGAAATTCAATCACCGCAGTGATTATTGTTACAACTGCCGCCAGGAAATCCGCAATTGGCGCCGTATAAATACATCCGTCAATTCCCATAAAACGAGGCAGGATAAGAAGCAGCGGCACAAAGAAAATAATCTGTCTGGTCAGAGACAGGAAAATACCTTTGGCAGGCTTACCGATAGACGTAAAAAAGGTGGAAGTAATCGGCTGAAGTGCATCCAACCAGATAAAAAACAGAAAAATCCGAAAGCATCGAATACCAAACTCAAAATACTCCGGCTCCCCGGTTCCGAATAATCCGAGAATCTGTCCCGGGAAAAGCTGAAACAGCAAAAACGCCACGACAGAAATCACGATACCTGCTGTTGCCGCCAGCGAATAAGCCTTTCTTACTCTTTTATAACGTCTCGCACCGTAATTGAAGCTCTCTACCGGCTGACTTCCCTGGGCCAGACCGATTACAATAGAGAAAAACACCTGATTTACCTTGATAACAATACCGACGCAGGCCAACGGAATCGCCTCCCCGTAGGAAGACATCGCACCATAATGCGTCAAAGAATTATTCATAATCACCTGAACAACCATCATGGCAATCTGATTAAAGAAAGATGCCATACCAATCTGGGCTGTGGTCTTCACAAAAGACCAGCGAAGCTTAAAATGTCTGGCAAGAAGCGGCTCCGTCCGAAATCCTTTCATATAACGAATCACAATCAATGCAGAAATAACCTGTCCGGTCACAGTTGCTGTCGCAGCGCCCGCCATTCCCCAATGAAATACCATAACAAACAGGGCATCCAAAACTGTATTAATCACCGCACCAACAAGATTACAGGTCATTGCCATTCTCGGACTGCCGTCCGCGCGAATCAAATGGCACCCTCCGGTAGTGAGAATCAGAAACGGAAATCCCAGAGAAGTAATCCTCACATAAGTCTGTGCATAAGGCAACACATTATCCGGCGCGCCAAAGCCCTTAAGCAGAGGTGTCAGAAAAAGCTGTGATATCACACATAACAAAAGACCGCTGCCCACCAGACATACCAGCGCATTCCCAATATAATATACTGCTTTTTCCCGTTCTCCCCGTCCCATATTCAGATTGAAGCAGGAAGCTCCGCCGATTCCGAACATCAGTGCCAGCGCGATACAGGAAGTGGTCAGCGGAAATGCTACATTCGTTGCCGCATTACCCAGAGTACCCACAGCCTGACCAATAAACAACTGATCCACAATATTATAAAGCGCGCTGACCAGCATCGCAATAATACTCGGCACAGCAAAGCGTACCATCAGGCTCCCAACGGGCTCAGACCCCAAAGGGTTCTCCTTCTCCTTTGCTTTTTGTTCTATTCCTTCATTTTCCATCATTTTTCCTCCTTAGAAATATGTACATTACAAAGCTAATGCGTCGAATCCGCGCACCAGCCCCGTATACACCTATGTAACAAAGAATATTATTTCCTAATCAAATACGAAAAATCAGGGCATCCGCCCTGAATCTCATCTTATTCTTCTGATTCTTTTAATTCCCCATACTCTTTTTCATATTCACGAATCGCACGAAAAATAAGCTGCCTGACCTCCGCATTCACAGAGCGGCCTTCTATCTTTGCCAGAAGCGTCAGCTTCCGATGCATCTCTTCATCAATACGCAAACCCAAATGCTTATCTCTAATCATATCTTCTCACTCCTGCTCATAGCCGCATTCTTATTATTTATTTTAACAACAACGGACAAAAATGGCAAGTATTCCGGAAAAGTTGTTTCAAAAAACATGGAAAAATACATCGTTTCCCCTGCCGGAATGATATCAAATCCACTTGCCATACCAGCAAGCGAAACGATGCTCATTTACTCAAAAGAAATAACTGTTCTGACAAAATAAAATGTCATTACAAAGACTCCGCTTTGGCAAGCACTGAATGCTGATGAATCTGCTGTGCGCTCAACAAATCATCCACTCCGTTGACCTCGCTCCACGCATACCCTTTAATATCCGTATAATATAACTGGAAATTGTGGAACATAATCATCTGCATCAGAGAATCCTCAAAATACTGGTCATACATATTGGAGTAAATCATATTGTCCACTTCCCTTTTCACCAGTCGCGCCGAAACCGCATCCAGCTTCGTTACGCAGGCATATTTCGCAGAAAAATTCTCCAGCTTTTTGCTCATAACCAGCACCTGGTCCTCCTTAATCACCGCATTATAATTATTCGGCATAATAGAGGAGCTGTCCACAAATACATAAGGATAGTTGGTTGGTTTCACCAGATAATTCTCCAGAAGATAATCCTCAAACACTGCATCTCCATGGATAATAGCTACGTTTTCTCTCTCCAGATAATCTCTTGCAAACCACACCGAAGAAATTGAATTCGTCACCTCATAAAACGGATTCATTACAAACTTCACATTATCATCACTCAGCTCATGGCGAATCATATCCGAAAGATATCCAACCACAACGACGATTTCCGCATTTTTATCAAACTTTCGAATACTGCGCACCATCCGCTGCAGCACCGTAATATTTTCATCAAGCTTATATGAGGTCTTCGGATATTTCAGAGTCAACGGATGAAGATTCGCTCCCTTGCCAGCCGCAAGGATAATATAGGTCATTTTCCTGCTCATTTTTTCTCTTCGCCTCCCTTTGCATCACCGTACATCTCCAGTGCCATCACACTGAAATCCTTCGCATAATGATACCACAAATCCTTATTCACACCGACCATCTGCCCTTTTGATTCCTTCAGCATCGTCCAGTGCAGATAAAACCATCCCGTCAAAGCGATGTAAGCATAAAAATGTCTCTTCTGCACCGGCGTCGGTTTTCTTCGGTAATAGGTAAACAAAATGCGGTCAATATCCTCAATGCTGTGGTCTCCGCCACAGATATAGCTTCCCAGATCAAAGCCCGGGTCCCCGTATCCACCATACTCCCAGTCAATCAGGTAAATCTCTTCTTTATTAATCAGGAAATTCACATCTCTGGCATCGCCATGCACATTACACTGCCGGATTCCGTCAGTTTTTGCCAGTTCATACAGCCGGTAGCATCGGTCTCTTATCTCCTCAAACTGCTCAAAATTACCATATTTCTCCGGAGCAATCTGATCCCGGATTCCCTCGGCCTTCTCAATCACATCAAAATTCCAGCGAACCCGGCAAGGTGCCTCATGAAGCGTCCGAAGCAGCATAACTCCACGCACCATATCATTTAAATTATGATAATCAAAATCCCTGTGTTCAATATACCGGGCAATCCTCCAGCCGGAATCCACATCCATTGCAACAAGAGTGGTATCAATTCCCACATCCTCCACAACTTTCTGCATAATTGTTTCCCGGCCACGGTCCACCAGTGCATCCGAACCAAGTCCCGGATGCCGGTAAATATATTTGCCGCCGTTCACCCGAAAAGAAAGCACGATATTCGTCATCCCCGCCTGTACCGGCACCAGCTCCTCAATATCCTCTTCCCTGCAGTGAAACACCGAACAGATATTTTTTATAATTTTTTTGCGAATTGTGTCCGTAAACACCCCGCCTGTTGTCTGAATGGAACCCATCATTACCTCCTCTCTGCCCTGAAAGCAGACTGTCTGTTCCTTAAAAGCTGACTGAGCAGCTCATATTATATTATCCATTTCCGGTATCTTTCTATATTTTAATCATACAGGAAGGACAGATTTAAGTCAAATGGAAGAAGGAGGTATTTAATTATCAATGAGTATTTTTTTATCTTGCCACTCCCAGGCTCTCCGCTATCCAATCCTGCACTATCGTTACACTCATTCTTACCGCCTGCGCTATTTTTTCCACTGTGATTCCCATCTCCGCCAGGGAAATTGCTGTTTCTCTGGCTTTTTTCATTTCTCCAGTGACAATTCCTTCCTCTCTTCCTTCCTGATATATCTTCTCCATCTCACGGCACATGGCTTCCACTCCTTCCTCCGTTTCCTTTAATTCCCTGACACGGTCCGCCAGAACCCGGCTGTACATTTCATCCGCATTTTTACAGTTCAGG
>JALEIY010000036.1 GCA_022769785.1 Eubacterium sp. | reverse complement strand
ACCCTTCCTGCCGACATCACTCGCGTCAGGATCCGAATGAAATTCCAGAGATTTCTCTCTGTTGAATTGAACGTTCAAGGTTGTTTTGTTATTCAGTTATCAAGTTTCGCTTTGTTGCCGTCTCATCAGCAACTCGTTTATTCTATCATAAGCACTTTTTATTGTCAAGCATTTTTTTATTTTAACTTTTCAATGCGAAGCGCTGACAGCCTGTATATTCTACTATATCTTATCTGTCCTGTCAAGCATTTTTTCTCTTTTACTTAAAAAGCCAAATAAATACGGAGAAGGAGGGATTTGAACCCTCGCACCGCGCGAACGGTCTACACCCTTAGCAGGGGCGCCTCTTCAGCCACTTGAGTACTTCTCCATATGCCTAAATATAATAAAATATTCAGTTAATTGTACGTGAAACGCACAACGCTATATTATATTAACAAACCTTTTTTATATTGTCAAGAAAAAACTTTAATTTTTTCTCCATTTCTCTGTCGCAGTCTCATACAGATTATTTCCTTCCTTATCAATCACCACGATTGCCGGCAGTTCTTCAATCCGAAGTTTTCGGATTGCCTCTGTTCCCAGATCATCATAAGCCACCACTTCTGCTTCTTTAATACACTGTGCAAGAAGAGCACCGGCGCCACCGACTGCTGCAAAATACACTGCATGATTTCTTTTCATTGCTTCTATTACTTCCGGAGACCTTTTTCCCTTTCCTACCATGCCCTTTAATCCCGCATCAAGCATATCCGGTGTGTATTTATCCATGCGGCTGCTGGTAGTCGGCCCTGCCGAACCGATAACCTGCCCCTCTCTGGCAGGGCTTGGGCCGAGATAGTAAATGACATTTCCCTCCAGCTTTATGGGTAAAGTTTCCCCTTTTTTCATTGATTCATACATCCGTTTATGTGCAGCATCTCTTGCTGTATAAATGGTTCCGGAAAGGTATACATAATCTCCTGCCTTTAACTGTTCTGTTTCTTCTTTTGTTAGTGGGACCTGAATTATTTTTTTCATGATAATTTTCTCCTATAAATTTCTGCTGACATGACGATTTACATGACAGCACATATTAACAGCAAGCGGAAGTCCCGCAATATGTGTTGCGTATGTATTAATATTAACTGCCAGAGCAGTTACGGTTCCTCCAAGCCCTGCCGGTCCAATTCCCAGTTCATTAATTTTTTGAAGCATTTCCTCTTCCATCTCTTTTACATATGGAATGTCTGAATGCTTTCCGGCTTCTCTTGTCAGAGCCTGTTTTGCCATTAAAGCCGCTTTTTCAAAGGTTCCACCTATCCCGACTCCTACAACAACCGGGGGACAGGCATTTGGTCCGGCCTCCCGGACTGCCGTTAAAATTGCTTCCTTTGCCCCTTCTATTCCATCCGCCGGCTTTAACATAAAAACACAACTCATATTTTCGCTTCCGAATCCTTTCGGAGCTACCGTAATCTTAAATTCCTCTCCGGGAACAATATCATAATGAATCACTGCAGGTGTATTGTCTTTTGTATTTTCTCTGTAAAATGGATCCTTTACAACCGATTTTCGAAGATATCCTTCTGTATACCCTTTTCGGACGCCTTCGTGAATCGCTTCTGCCAGAGAACCGCCTTCAATCCTTACTTCCTGTCCCATGGTAACAAACACAACCGCCATTCCGGTATCCTGACAGATAGGAATCTGTTTTTCTCCGGCAATTGCCAGATTTTCTTCAAGCTGTGAAAGAATCTGTGTTCCAAGAGGATTTTTTTCACATTCTTTTGCCTGTTTTAATGCCTCCCTCATGTCTCCCGACAGATAGTAATTGGCTTCTATACACATTTCTTTGATATTTTCCGTAATTGTATCCACATGAATTGTCTTCATATCCACACCTCTTTGTATTCCTTCTGAAATGTTGAAAAGGCTGCAAGCAAAATAGGATTCTCTTTCTTTTGCCGCAGCCTTACAGGTCCTGTTATTCTTCTGTAACCGGACTGGTTTCCTCTTCGTTTGTCATGCCATCTTCTCCGGTGACATCAGAGTCCTCTTCTGATACAGTAAGTTTGACCTTTGCCACACCGGCAACCCGGGTATTGGCTGAAGAATCAATATTCATCAGTTTAACTCCGGAAGTATTTCTTCCAATACTTGAAATGGATGCACTCTCCATTCGAATCATAACACCTTCAGAGGTTATCATCATAATTTCCTCTTCCGGACTCAAAATTTTGGCTCCTACCACATAACCGGTTTTTTCGGTAATCTTATAGCATCTTAAACCTTTTCCACCACGATTCTGAACCGTAAATTCTTCAATTGGCGTTCTTTTTCCCATACCTTTTTCAGAAACGATTAACAAATCTTCTCCATCGGAATCAATCTGCATTCCAACCACTTCATCAGAATCACTGAGATTGATGCCAATTACACCCATGGCAACTCTACCGATTTCGCGAACTTTATCCGCTCGGAAACGAATACATTGTCCTTCTTTGGTAACCAGGAAAACATCGTTATCATTGCCAAGCTGTTTTACCTCAATCAATTCATCATCGTCTCTTAAGGAAATGGCGGCCAGTCCGCTCTTTCTTATATTGCGATATTCTTCAAAACCGGTCTTTTTGATAATTCCTTTTCTGGTTGCCATCATTAAAAATGGCTTTTCCTGGTCTTCTTCCACTGGAATAATTGCGGTAATCCGTTCCTCCGGCTGAAGCTGAAGAAGATTAATGATATTGACTCCTCTGGCGGTACGTCCCGCTTCCGGAATCTCATATCCTTTCAGCCGGTATACTCTTCCCCGGTTCGTGAAGAACATAATATAATTATGGGTGCTTGTCATGAACATATCATTAATATTATCATCATCAATCATGTTCATGCCGCGGATGCCTTTTCCACCCCGGTTCTGACTGTGGAAATTATCCAGAGTCATTCGTTTAATATAACCCATTCTTGAAAATGTAATGACTGTGTCTTTTTTCGGAATCAGGGTTTCATCACTGAAATCTCCCTCATCATTGTCAATCGAAGTACGACGGTCATCACCATATTTATCCCGGATTATGGTAATTTCTTCCTTAATAACAGAAAGTAAAACCTTCTCATCCGCTAAAATTGCTTCCAGTTCTGCAATTCTCTTTTCCAGCTCATCGTACTCACTCTGAAGCTTCTCCCGTTCCAGACCGGTAAGAGCACGAAGACGCATATCTACAATCGCCTGCGCCTGCGCTTCTGTAAATGCAAAACGGGCTATCAGATTTGCTTTCGCCTCGGATACATTTGCGGCAGCACGGATAATCTGAATAACCTCATCGATAAAATCAAGGGCTTTTAACAGACCTTCCAAAATATGTGCTCTTTCTTTTGCTTTGTTGAGCTCATAACGTGTCCGTCTGGTTACCACATCTTTCTGATGCTCCAGATAATGCGAAAGCATTTCTTTAAGATTAAGAATCTTCGGCTGATTATCCACCAGGGCAAGCATAATGACACCAAAGGTATCCTGAAGCTGGGTATGCTTAAACAACTGGTTTAAAAGGACATTTGCATTGACATCTTTTCTTGTCTCAATACAGATACGCATTCCGGAACGGTCGGACTCATCTCTTAATTCCGTGATACCGTCCACACGTTTTTCCTTTACCAGGTCCGCAATCTTCTCAATCAGCCTTGCTTTATTCACCATGTACGGAAGCTCTGTCACAACAATTCTCTGTTTACCGTTGTTCATCGGTTCAATATTTGTGACTGCACGCACACGGATTTTACCTCTTCCGGTACGATATGCCCGCTCAATTTCCTTTCTTCCGAGAATCGAAGCACCTGTCGGAAAATCCGGGCCTTTTACGATATCCATCAGTTCCTCAATGGAAGTATCCCGGTCTCCAATCTGATTATCAATAATCCGAACCACCCCATCTATGGTTTCCCGAAGATTGTGCGGCGGAATATTGGTTGCCATACCTACCGCAATTCCCTGGGCTCCGTTTACCATAAGATTTGGAAAACGTGACGGGAGAATCGATGGTTCTTTTTCGGTCTCGTCAAAGTTTGGAACAAAGTCTACGGTATCCTTATAGATATCTGCCGTCATTTCCATTGAGATTTTGGAAAGTCTTGCTTCCGTATAACGCATGGCCGCCGCACCGTCTCCGTCTACGGAGCCAAAGTTGCCATGACCGTCTACCAGCGGATATCTGGTAGACCACTCCTGTGCCAGATTTACCAGTGCTCCGTAAATAGAGCTGTCTCCGTGAGGATGATATTTACCCATGGTATCACCGACGATACGGGCACATTTTCTGTGCGGCTTATCCGGACCATTATTTAATTCAATCATAGAGTACAGAATTCTTCTCTGTACCGGCTTCAAACCGTCTCTTACATCAGGAAGAGCCCTTGAAACGATTACGCTCATGGCATAATCGATATACGATTTTTCCATGGTATCCTTCAGGTCTACTTCATGGATTTTATCAAAAATATTACTGTCGTCCATTATTTTCTCCTTCAGTCAACCTATTAAATATCCAGATTCTGAACATATTTTGCATTTGCCTCAATGAATTCTTTTCTTGGTTCTACCCGGTCTCCCATCAATGTATCGAAAGTAAGATCAAGCTCCGAAGCGGCATCATCATCCATATTTACCCGAAGCAGTATTCTCTTCTCCGGATCCATGGTCGTCTCCCAGAGCTGTTCCGCATCCATTTCACCAAGACCTTTATATCTCTGTATCTTATTATTCCCATCTCTGCCGATTTCTGTAAGAATCCGATTCAGTTCCTCATCACTGTAGGCATAATAAACCTTTCGGTTTTTCTCAATTTTGTACAGAGGCGGCTGTGCCAGATATACATAACCCTGACGGATAAGCTCCGGCATAAAACGATACAAAAATGTGAGAAGAAGTGTCGCAATATGAGCTCCATCCACATCCGCATCGGTCATAATGATAATCTTGTGATATCTGAGCTTCGTAATATCAAAATCCTCATGAATCCCTGTGCCAAATGCCGTAATCATGGCACGAATCTCATTATTCACAAGAATCTTATCCAGTCTTGCCTTTTCTACGTTAAGTATTTTTCCCCTTAATGGTAAGATTGCCTGCGTAGCCCGGCTTCTCGCTGTTTTTGCGGAACCGCCGGCGGAATCTCCCTCAACAATATAAATCTCGCAGTTTGCCGGGTCTTTATCAGAACAGTCTGCCAGTTTACCCGGAAGACTCATACCGTCAAGCGCGGATTTACGTCTGGTTAAATCTCTTGCTTTTCTGGCTGCTTCTCTTGCCCGCTGAGCCAGAATTGCCTTTTCGCAGATTACCTTTGCCACATTCGGGTTCTGCTCCAGAAAATAAGTAAGCTGCTCACTTACCACACTTTCCACTGCTCTTCTTGCTTCGCTGTTTCCAAGCTTCTGTTTCGTCTGTCCCTCAAACTGCGGTTCCGGAATCTTAATGCTGATAATTGCTACCAGACCTTCTCTGATATCCTCGCCGGACAGATTCTGTTCATTATCTTTTAAAAGCTTTCCTGCTCTTGCATAATCATTAAATGTCTTAGTAAGAGCGCTTCGATAGCCGGCCAAGTGGGTTCCACCCTCCGGTGTGGTTATATTATTAACAAAGCTGTACACGCCTTCATTATAGGAATCATTATGCTGCATGGCGACTTCCACATAGACTTCACCTTTTTTTCCTTCGCAGTAAATGACCTCCGGATACAATGCCTGTTTCTGACGGTTCAGATATTCGACATATTCTCTGATACCGCCTTCATAATGAAATGTCATGGAAACATTTTCTTCTCCCCTGCAGTCCGTCAGCACAATTTTTAATCCCCGGGTAAGAAATGCCATCTCTCTTAAGCGCTGTTTTAAGACGTCAAAATCAAATATCGTCTCTTCAAAAATCTTCGGATCCGGCAGAAAACGTACTTCTGTTCCTCTTCGCTCCGTCTCTCCAACCACGGTCAGAGGATACATTACTTTTCCCCGTTCATATCTTTGACGGTAAACCTTTCCTTCTCTGCTGATATCTACCTCCAGCCAGGTAGAAAGAGCATTTACCACGGAGGCGCCCACTCCGTGAAGTCCTCCGGATACCTTATATCCTCCACCGCCAAATTTACCGCCGGCATGAAGCATGGTAAATACAACTTCAACGGCCGGCAGCCCTGCCTTTTTATTGATTCCCACAGGAATACCCCGTCCATTATCCCGGACAGTTACGGAGTTATCTTTATTCAGATATACTTCTACTGTGTCACAATATCCGGCCAGTGCTTCATCCACCGAGTTATCAACAATCTCATATATCAGATGATGGAGGCCTTTTGATGAGGTACTTCCAATATACATTCCCGGTCTTTTGCGCACTGCTTCCAGACCTTCTAAAATCTGAATCTGATCCGCACCATATTCCTGAGATACGGAAATATTTTCTTCGCTCATAAAAAACCTCCTGCAGTCCTGTAAACTCGTCAAATACAAATAATACCATCGAATCGTAACGTTCATTATAACACAAGTATCGTCTCCGATTCAACTTTTTAAACGTTCTAATTACACTTTCATTACAAATATATCCTATTCTGTCAGGATTGTCAAAGTTTAAACATAATACCCGAAAAAATCTTCCGTTATGTTTACGGCTCTTTTTTTATTCCATACTCCTGTATCTTTCCTGCTTCTACATAAAAAACTTTATCGAGATGCATTCTCGTATTGACAAAATCATCAAGTCCGGTACAGGTAATCATGGTCTGGATATCTGAAATATTTTCCAGAAGATAATTCTGCCTGTGTGCATCAAGCTCCGAAAGAACATCATCAAGAAGAAGAACCGGCCTGTCGCCGGACACCTGTTCAATGAGACGGATTTCTGATAATTTGAGAGCCAGCGCCGCCGTACGCTGCTGTCCCTGGGAACCGTATTTTCTGATGTCTACACCATTTACATAAAATTCCATATCATCCCTGTGAGGTCCGCAGGATGTTGTTCCGTTTTTGATATCTTTATCCCGGTTATTCCACAGTTTTTCCCGAAATTCTTCTGACGAAATATTTTTTTCGTAAGAAACCTTTATATTTTCTCTTCCTCCGGTCAGCTTCTCATGGATTTCCCGCATCATTTCGTCAATCAGAATGATAAATTTTTCTCTTTTCTTTATCAGCTGGCATCCGATTCTCACCATCTGTTCGTCCCATCCGTCCAGGGTATCGCGAAGCTGCGGAAAAACGGCAATCTGTTTTAACAGATTATTTCTTTCAGACAACAGTTTATGATAATCGGAGAGATATTGAAGGTATCCTTTATCCAGCTGACTCATTTCCATGTCAAGAAATCGTCTTCTCTCCGCCGGCCCGTTTTTTATAAGACTTAAATCCTCCGGGGAAAAAAATACAAGATGAAGCAAGCCCAGAAGCTCACTGCTGCGCCTTATGGGGACATTATCAATCGCAATTCCCTTTGATTTTTTCTGTTTTAAATGTAAATCAAGCTGATGTGACAATTCTTTTTTCCGAAATCTCAGGCGGATATGGGATTCCTCTTCTCCAAAACGAATCAGCTCTTTGTCCTTACTTCCCCGATGTGACCTCGATGTGGTACTTAAATAAACCGCCTCTAAAAGATTGGTTTTTCCCTGTGCATTATCCCCGAAAAAAATATTGACTCCGGGAGAGAATTCGACTTCCGCTGAATCATAATTTCTGTAATTTTTAAGTTCAATTGATTCAACAAACATCCAATTCCTCCCGAAGTCATCGTTTTTGTTTTCTTATGATACGATTTTAACCTGTTCTCCCTCAAACTCTACGATTGCTCCGTCATAGAGTTTTTTTCCTCTCTGGGTCTCCACTTCTCCGTTTACTTTAACCATACCGTTCTGAATCACAATTTTCGCATCAAGACCGGAAGAAACGAGACCGGCTGCCTTTAAGGCCTGTCCAAGCTTAATATATTCATCTCTCAATTTTACCGTTGTCATATCAGCCCTCCTGACATTTTCTTTTATTTTTATAATTAATAGACACTGTTATTGACATTAATTGGAAGAATCAGGTAGAGATAAGAAGCATTTTCATCCCGTATAATACATGGGGCGATAGAATTAATCATATAAATTGTGATTTCTTCTTCATCAATTACCCGAAGGGCATCTACGAGAAACTTTGGATTAAATCCGATTGTCAAATCTTTTCCCTCTTTTTCAAGCATAAGCTGATCTCGCATGGAACCGATTTCTGAAGAAATCATCAGTTCCATTTTTTCGGATTCTATTTTCAGAATAATCGGTTTTTTATCGGATTCTTTTACAAATAAGGTGGAGCGGTCAAGACATCTTAACAAATCCATCTTATTTACTGTAATTTTTGTTTCATAATCGGTGGAAAGCATCTGGTTGATATTATAAAATTTCCCTTCCAGCAAACGGGAAACAACCAGTGTATTTTCAAATTCAAATAAAATATGCTTATCCGTAATATAAAGATTTACACTGTCTTTTGCTTCTCCCGGAAGAATCTTGCTGATTTCCTGCAGAGTTTTTCCAGGTACAATGATTTCCGTTTCTTCATAAGAATCGCTGAGTTCAATTTTTCTTACAGAAATCCGATGTCCGTCCAGGGAAGTTACTGTCAGCATATTGTCTTTAATATTGAGCAGCTCTCCTGTCATTAATTTATTATTTTCATTATCGGAAACGGAAAAAATGGTCTGACGAATGACTTCTTTTAAATCATACTGAGAAACTGTAATTTTGTTTTCTCTCGAAATCTCCGGAAGATGTGCAAAATCATCTCCAGGTCTTCCCATAATATTACAGTGAAGCTGTTCACAGTGAATGCTGGTATTTCCATTTGCTTCTGTTTCCAGAATAATATCACTTTCCGGTAATTTTTTAATAATTTCAGAAAAAATCTTAGCTTCAAGAGCAATTTTACCCGGAGTAACGATTTCGCCATCGATAATGGTTTCAATACCTAATTCTGTATCGTTTGCTGTTAATTTTATCTGATTGTCTTCTGTTTCAATAAGGATACATTCCAGTATTGTCATGGTTGTCTTATTGGACACTGCTTTAGAAACAGTATTAATACCACGAAGCAACTGGCTTTTTTGACAAATGACCTTCATAAATGTGTATAACTCCTTTCGGTAAAAAATGTTATATAAATATAAGTTTATATCAGTAGTAGTAGTAGTAGGGGGTGTGGAATCTGTGTATAAAGAGCCGGAGCCTTTAAAACAGCGGAAATCCGGACAGGATAACCATGGGCATAAGTATGTGGATAACCGTCAGAATAAAATCTCATTGTCCACATAAGAAAAATTGTCATCCTGTTATCCACAATAAATTCACAGTATATCCCCATAGGAATGTGGAAAAAAATAAAGGCGCCTGTCCTTTATTTTTCCATAGTATTTTGTATGCTTCATTGATTAAGTTGGTGGATTCAGTTTTTTCACAAGAATATCCACCGTAGTTTTCAGACCGTCATCTTTACCCGCAGAAATGAGAGTCTGAATCTTTTCGTGTCCGTGAAGAATGGTGGAGTGGTCACGGTTTCCCATGACTTTGCCAAGAGCCTGAAGAGAATAATCCGTATATTTTCTGCATAAATACATACAGATTTGTCTTGGATTGGCAATCTCTTTATTTTTCTTCTTGGACAGAATGTCGCTTACTGTAATATTAAAATGCTGTGCAACAACTTCCATAATAAGCTGCGGTGTAATTTCGTGCTGTGTTTCGATGGTATCTTTTAATGCCTGTTCTGCCAGTTCCAATGTGATTGGTTTTTTCTCAAGATTGGCAAAGACACAGATTTTGTTGAGGGCTCCTTCCAGCTCACGAATATTGGAATTAATGTTCGTTGCCACATATTCCATAACCTTCGGGTCAATTTTTAGATGTTCGAGTTCTGCACGTTTGTTAAGAATGGCCATCTTGGTTTCGTAATCCGGCGGCTGAATGTCCGCGGTAATTCCCCATTCAAAACGGGAACGGAGACGTTCTTCTAAAGTAGCAATCTCCCGGGGATGTTTATCGGAGGAAATGACAATCTGTTTTTTGGCTTCGTGCAGCTCATTAAAGGTATGGAAAAACTCCTCCTGGGTACTTTCCTTTCCTATAATAAACTGGATATCATCGATAAGAAGAACATCAATGTTTCGGTATTTATCACGGAATTCCTTGTTTTTATCATGCTTCAGAGAATCAATCAGCTCAATGGTGAATTTCTCTGAAGTGACGTATAGAACTTTGAGATCCTTCCTATTATTAATAATGTGATGGGCAATGGAATGCATCAGATGCGTTTTTCCAAGTCCGGCACCTCCGTATAAAAAGAGCGGATTATAAGAACTGCCCGGAGACTCTGCCACCGCAACAGAGACAGCGTGTGCCATTTTATTTGTAGGACCAACGACAAAGGTGTCGAAGGTATAACGCGGATTCAGGTTGCCAATATCATTTTTCGGAACGGAAGAAGCTTTTTTCGGAGAAGTAGTCGTATTTGTCTTTGTGCCTGTGAGAATCACATCGAGTTTTTTTCCGGTGACCTGCTGAATGGCCATGGAAAGATCATAATCATAACATTTACGCTTGATAAATTCGACTCCCCGTTCCTCAAAAGAAGTATAAAAAGTGATACTTTCTTCGGTTACAGACTGAATCGTCAGCGGTTTGATAAAAGTAGTAACGGCGATTTCGGACAATTCATAGACTTTGACAAGAAGCTCCAGAATGTCCGGCCATTTAGATTCAATTAGTTCTTTCATTGTTTACTCCATTCCGAAATAATAGTTTACAGTTGCTTTTGTGTAAGAATAGTTTATAACAAACCCGTATTTTTTTCAATATATGAATTTTTTTTACGGGGGATATTGTGTATAACTTTTTGTGGATAAGTGAGAAAAAGCAGAGAAAAATATTAAAAAAACACAGTTGTGGATAAGTCATCAAAAGGTTGTACACATAAAAAAAGTATGGAAATAAGCTGTTTTTGGGGGATAACCCTGTGGAAATTGTGAATAAAACCTAAGTTATGCACAGGTTATACACAAAATGTGGATAACTAGGGGATAACCCTGTGAGTTTGTGTGTATATCTTGTTTGTCAAAAAAAATGCTTATTTTACTTGACGTAATCGGGTTTTTTCAATATAATAGGAGTGATGTTTTTCAACAGAAAAGAATATTTCGAAGGAGGTGGCTTTTCGCTATGAAGATGACATATCAGCCAAAAAAGAGACAGAGATCTAAAGTTCATGGATTCAGAAAAAGAATGAGCACTGCTAATGGCAGAAAGGTTTTAGCCAGAAGAAGAGCAAAAGGAAGAAATAAATTGTCAGCATAGGTCGCAGTCATGTGACCTTTTCTTTTCTCATTTGTTTGTCCGGAAAGGTGAGAAAGTTTGTTAAGTAAATTTCAATCGTTAAAGAAAAATGGACAGTTCCAGTCTGTGTACCGGCAGGGCAGCTCGAAAGTGAACCGGTATTTTGTCATGCTTGTGAAAGAAAATCATCTCGATTATAACAGGATTGGAATATCCGTCAGTAAAAAAGTTGGAAACAGTGTGGTCCGTCACCGGGTTACCAGAGTAATCCGGGAGGTTTTTCGTCTGCACTGGGACGAAATCGGACAGGGATACGACATTGTTGTTGTGGCACGTGGGATGTCCAAAGATTCGGACTATACCAGATTTGAAAGTGCTATTTTACACTTGTTGAAAAAACATCATTTATTGGAAGATGATTTGGTATGAAGACTATTTTGATTAAAATCATACAGTTTTATCAGAAATATCTGTCCCCTCTTAAAGGGAGAGCGACATGTATTTATACACCCACCTGTTCTCAGTATGCCATAGAAGCACTGGAAAAGTATGGTTTGATAAAAGGGGGGCTTTTAGCAGCGTGGAGGATTCTTCGCTGCAATCCTTTTGCAAAGGGTGGGTATGATCCGGTTCCGTAATTAAGGAGGAATACTATGTTATTGACGCAGTCAACTATGCCGATTATTGGTTGGATTGCTACATTGCTTGGATATATCATGGAATTTATTTTCCGGGGATTAAGTTCTGTGGGTATTCAGAATATCGGTTTATGTATTATCATTTTTACATTTATTGTACGTACACTCATGATTCCGCTGACAATTAAGCAGCAGAAGATGACAAAACTGAATTCAGTTATGCAGCCAGAGCTGGCTAAGATTCAGAAAAAATACCGTAATCGAAGAGACCCGGCATCCATGGAAAAGCAAAACAAAGAGATGCAGGCTGTTTATGACAAGTATGGATTCAGCCCGACAGGTGGATGTCTCCAGACACTGGTGCAGTTTCCGATCTTTCTTGCATTATATCAGGTAATTCGTAAGATTCCTGCTTATATTCCGGCGGTAAAGGCTTCTTATGTAACCATCGTTAATGAGATTTCAAAATCACCGGACTATATTACTAAAATTAATAAAATCGTAGATGGAATGAAATCCTCCTACGCTGTGTCTGTGCCAAAAGGAGGCACAACCAATCAGGTAATCGATGCACTGGGAAGTTTTACGGCAAGTGCATGGAATCAGCTTGAACAGGCTTTCCCTGCTGCAGTGGATACGATTCATAATGTATCCAGTGAAATCATTCATATGAATGACTTTGCATTTGGTATCAATGTGGCACAGGTTCCGGGATTCCGTTTATCTATTTATCTGATTATTCCTGTTTTAGCAGCACTTTTCCAGTATCTTGCAGCAAAAACAATGCAGCAGCCGGATATGGATGACAGTAATCCGGCAGCAGGTATGACAAAGAGCATGACAACAATGATGCCTCTTTTCTCTGCTTACATCTGTATTATTACTCCTGCAGGTCTTGGTATTTACTGGGTTGTAAGTAACATTTTCCAGCTGATTCAGCAGCTTGTCATCAATAAGTATCTCGATAAAATGGATATGGACAAGTTTATCGAAAAGAACAGAGAAATTGCTGAGAAGAAGCGCGAAAAGGGAAAGAAAACTCTCATGGAGAGACTGACAGAAACCTCTCAGAAAGCAGAAGCTGCAAAAGAAGAGTACAGTAATAAAAAGACAATGACGGATATTGCTTCCATGAATCTTAAAAAGCTTCATTCTAATACCGGTTATGAGGGAACAGATGGCAGTCAATTTGAAGAGACAGATTTTGAAGGTTTAGGCGAAATTGGGAAAAAAGCTTATCTGGTAGCCAAATATGAGAAGGAACATAATGCCAGGGGAGGTAAGAAATAGTGGATGTGATGGAATTTAAAGGTAAAACGGTAGATGATGCGATTACTGCTGCTACTGTTGAGCTTGGAATTACCAGTGATAAATTAAACTATGAAGTCATTGAGGAAGGAAGTGCGGGATTTTTAGGCATTTTTAATGTAAAGCCTGCAGTAATCCGCGTTACTTTAACTAAATCTTTAAAGGAAAGAACACAGGAATTCTGTGATGATTTATTCTCTGCTATGAAGGTGGAAACCACAGTTTCCATTGATTTTAAGGAAGAGGATAATATAATGAATATTGATCTTTCCGGCCCGGATATGGGAGTATTAATCGGAAAGAGAGGACAGACTCTTGATGCTCTTCAGTATTTAATCAGCCTTTTTGTAAATAAAGAGGGAGATTCTTATGTCAGAGTTAAGCTTGATACTGAGAATTACCGTGAGAGAAGAAAGGCAACTCTTGAAAAGCTGGCGAAGAAAATCGCTTATACCGTAAAGAGAACGAAAAAGGCAGTTTCTTTAGAGCCAATGAATCCATACGAAAGAAGAGTGATTCATTCTGCCCTTCAGAATGACAAATATGTTTGCACGAAGAGCGAGGGAGAAGAGCCTTACAGAAAAGTTGTTATTATGCTGAAGAGAGAAAGATAATAGTAGTTGACGTTTGTTGTAAGTAATATGGATGTTTAAAGATTCGTATCTGGATTTTTAAGCATCCTATTTTTGAATGGAGCCTGATTAGATATGGTTAATGAATTTGATACAATTGCTGCGATTGCGACCGCAGTTTCCAATGCCGGAATCGGTATAATTAGAATAAGCGGAAGCGAAGCCATGACTATTCTGGGAGATATTTTTAAACCTTATAATGAAAAAAAGGATCCTCATCATCTGGAAAGCCACAGGATATATTATGGAAATATTGTTGACGGGGATGAAATAATAGATGAATGTATTGTCCTTATTATGAAAGGACCGAATAGTTATACGAGAGAAGATGTAGTAGAAATTGACTGTCATGGAGGCATTTCTGTCGTGTATCGTATTCTGAATCTGGTGATTTCGAAAGGTGCCAGACCGGCAGAGCCGGGAGAATTTACAAAGAGAGCTTTTTTGAACGGCCGAATGGACCTTTCTCAGGCAGAAGCTGTGATGGATTTAATTCATGCGAAAAATGATATGGCAAGAAAAAATTCCACTTCTATGCTGAAAGGCCGTCTTTCTGAAAAAATCAGGGAGATTCGAAGTGAAATCCTGTATCAGATTGCTTATATAGAGTCTGCCTTAGACGATCCGGAACATATCAGTCTGGATGGATATGCCGATACTTTGGAAGAGTATGTGGATAAATGGATAAAAAATGTGGATACATTGCTGAATTCTTATGATAATGGAAGAATTATTTCTGAAGGAATCCGTACCTGTATTGTGGGAAAACCAAATGCAGGGAAATCTTCGTTTCTGAATGCTCTTCTTGGAGAGGAGCGGGCAATTGTTACGGATGTGGCAGGAACCACAAGAGATACTCTGGAGGAGTCGGTAACAATAGATGGCATTACACTTAATATCATAGATACTGCCGGTATTCGTGAGACAGAAGATACGGTCGAAAAAATCGGCGTTAAAAAAGCAAAAGAATAAATGGAAAATGCGGATCTTGTTTTGTTTGTTGCGGATACATCCTGCGCTCTCGGTGAGGAAGACCGGGATATTCTTCATCAGATTCGGGAAAAGAAGAAGATTATTTTGTTAAATAAAACAGATATGAGCAGTGGATTTGATGAGAAAGAGATAAACTCTTATATCAGTCCGGAAGATCCGGTAATTTCTATTTCGGCAAAATTCGGAACCGGCATGGAAGATTTTATCAGAGAGTTAAAAAATCTGATGTTTCATGGTAAAATAGATGCGAATCAGGAGATTTACATTACAAATGCAAGGCACAGAAAGGCACTGGAGGATACACTGGTAAGTCTTCAGTGTGTCCGGGACAGTATTTTAAACCAGATGCCGGAAGATTTTTATACAATTGATATGATGAATGCCTATGAAAAGGCTGGTTTGATTATTGGGGAATCTGTGGAAGAGGATCTGGTCAATGAGATTTTCTCAAGATTTTGTACCGGAAAATAGACAAAACTGCAAAAGCAGTTTGGAGGAAGAAATGAAAACATTGGAAGAATATTATGACGTCGTGGTTGTGGGAGCCGGACACGCCGGATGCGAGGCGGCTCTTGCGGCGGCGAGGCTGGGATGCGAGACGATTATTTTTACCGTCAGCATGAACAGTGTTGCTCTCATGCCGTGTAATCCGAATATCGGTGGAAGCTCCAAAGGACATCTTGTTCGTGAAATTGATGCCCTTGGTGGAGAAATGGGAAAAAATATTGACAAAACATATATACAGTCAAAAATGCTCAATAAGTCCAAAGGTCCGGCGGTTCATTCTCTTCGGGCACAGGCCGACAAAGACGCTTATTCCATGACGATGCGTTATACGCTTCAGAATACGGAGCATCTTACTCTTCGTCAGGCAGAAGTGACAGAGCTTATGGTAGAAGAGGGCATGATTAAAGGGGTAAAAACCTTTTCCGGTGCCATTTACCACGCAAAGGCAGTGGTACTTGCCACAGGAACTTATCTGAAAGCCAGATGTCTCTACGGGGAGGTTGTCAATTATACCGGTCCGAACGGCTTGCAGGCAGCCAATCAATTGAGCGAGTCATTAAAAGAAAATGGAATTGAGCTGTATCGGTTTAAAACCGGAACGCCGGCACGAATTGACAGCCGTTCCGTTGATTTTTCAAAAATGGAAGAACAGTTCGGAGATGAAAAAATCGTTCCGTTCAGTTTTACGAACCGGGAGGAAGATATTAAGCGACCACAGATTTCCTGCTGGCTTACTTATACAAATGAGAAAACTCATGAAATTATTCGTAATAATCTTGACCGTTCTCCATTATATTCCGGCATGATTGAAGGAACCGGACCGAGATATTGTCCATCCATTGAGGATAAGGTCGTTCGGTTTGCAGATAAAAACCGGCATCAGCTTTTCATTGAACCGGAGGGAGAATATACAAATGAAATGTATGTGGGAGGAATGAGCAGTTCCCTTCCTGAAGATGTTCAGTATGAAATGTACCGGACGGTAAAAGGTCTGTAAAATGTAAAAATCGTTCGAAATGCCTATGCCATAGAGTATGACTGTATCAATCCAAATCAGTTAAAATTATCTCTGGAATTTAAAAATATCCGGGGGCTTTTCAGTGGAGGTCAGTTTAACGGCAGTTCCGGGTATGAAGAAGCGGCTGCACAGGGACTTGTGGCCGGAATTAATGCGGCTATGTACTGTACGAAACAAGAGCCATTGACTTTAGACCGCTCCGAGGCATATATTGGTGTATTGATTGATGACCTTGTAACAAAAGAGAATCATGAACCATATCGAATGATGACATCGAGAGCAGAGTATCGCCTCCTTCTCAGACAGGATAATGCGGATATACGACTGACAGAGATTGGACACAGGGTTGGACTGATTGAGGAAGAAAGATACGAAAAGCTTTGTGAAAAGAAAAAACAGATTGAGAAAGAAATAAACAGGCTGAAAAATACTGTAGTCGGAGCCAGTAAAGAAGTGCAGGCCCTTCTGGAGGAAAAAGGAAGTACCCCATTAAAAAGTGCGTCCACTCTGGCAGAGTTAATTCGCAGACCGGAGCTTAATTATGAAGCTCTGGAATCCATTGATAAAGAGAGAAAGCCTTTGGATGAGCTGGTTATCGAACAGGTGAATATTAATCTTAAATATGAAGGTTATATCACAAGACAGATGAAGCAGGTGGAACAGTTTAAAAAAATGGAAAATAAACTGATTCCGGAACAGATTGTCTATGAGGATATTCATAATCTCAGAAAAGAGGCTATCCAGAAATTAAATGATATCCGCCCGTATTCGATTGGCCAGGCATCAAGAATATCTGGGGTTTCTCCATCGGATATATCCGTTTTACTGGTTTACATTGAACAGATGCGTCATAAAACAGGGAAAGAATAATTTATGAATTTTACACAAAAATTACAAAAAAAAGCAGAAGAGAATAATTTTGTATTAAACTCCAAGCAATTACAACAATTTGAATTGTTTTATAAAATGCTGATTGAAAAAAACAAAGTCATGAATCTGACCTCGATTACTGAAGAAGATGAAGTTATCGATAAGCATTTCATTGACAGTCTTACCTGCGCTCGTGTAATGGATATGAGCCAGATTCATTCGGTGATTGATATTGGTACGGGAGCCGGATTTCCGGGAATTCCTCTGAAAATCGCTTATCCGGAGATAGAATTTGTGTTGCTCGATTCTTTGAATAAAAGAGTAAAGTTTTTAAATGAGGTAATCGAAGCTCTCGGGCTTTCAGGTATACGAGCAGTTCACGGAAGAGCGGAAGATTTAGCCAGAGACAGGGAATTAAGAGCATCCTTTGACCTTTGTGTTTCACGGGCAGTGGCTAATTTGAGTACCTTAAGCGAGTACTGTATCCCGTTTGTCAGAGTGAATGGATTTTTCGTTTCCTATAAATCCAAAAAAGGAATTGAGGAAATTGAAGCCTCTGCACATTGTATGAAAATGCTCGGAAGTAAGATTGTTCAGGTAGATGAGTTTCAGTTATCCGACCATGATTCCGACCGGGTGCTGATAAAAATAAAAAAATGCAGTGGTACCTCAAAGCAATATCCAAGAAAAGCCGGGATTCCATCTAAAAATCCATTATAATCACAAATCGGAGGGGTTTATATGGAAGTAAAAGAAAAAAACAGTATTTTTATTCAGAATGGAACCAAAAACGACCGTATTATGGTTTTTTTTGAGAAAATAAAAAGACATCTGTCAGATGAGCTTCTTTATCTTACGGATCGAAAAGATGATTATGAAAATCAGATTATGCAACTTCGGGCAGAAAAGGAACAGAAGGGAAGAACTTTATTTCCTAACGTCGATAAAAAAGATGTCAGAAAATATTTTTCCCCGTTAAATTTGAAAGAGATAGCAGAAGACCAGAAAGACGAAAAACAAAGGCAGCTTCAGGCAGATATGGAACGTATTCAGTTAGAGATTGGTAAAATCGATAATAGAATCAGTGAAATTAAGCAATTTCTATTTGACATTGAAGAACTGATGACGGATAATTTTGATGGTGATTCTTTGTCTGATGGAGAAAATGAAGATGCAGTAGCATTTGGACTTAAGAAATAAAAACATTTAGATGATAAGAAGGAGAGCAAAATGAAAAATAAGTTAATTGATATTCTGGCAGAAAATATTACTGAGCTGGAACGCACAGATATTGAGTCTGCCTTAGAAGTTCCGAAAAAATCCGGTATGGGAGATTACGCGTTTCCATGTTTCCGCCTTGCAAAAATATATCGGAAAGCACCAAATATGATTGCGGAAGATATCAAAAACAGTATCTGCGAAAAAAATTATGATATTTTTTCCAAAGTAGAAAATGTCGGTGGATATATTAATTTCTTTATGGCAAAGGAACAGTATGCAAAACAGATTATGGATACGATTTGTGCAGAAGATTTCGGTTCTTCCGATGAAGGAAAAGGAAAGACAATCTGTATTGACTATTCCTCTCCAAATGTAGCAAAGAATTTCCATGTAGGACATTTAAGAACTACGATTATCGGTAATTCCCTTTATAAAATTTATTCCAAGCTGGGATATCATGTGGAAAGAATTAACCATCTGGGAGACTGGGGTACTCAGTTTGGTAAATTGATTGTTGCTTACAAAAACTGGGGAAGCAAAGAAGCGGTAGAACAGAATGGAATTGCAGAATTAATGAAAATTTATGTTAAATTCCATGAAGAAGCTGAAAAAGATGATTCTTTAAATGATCAGGCAAGAGAATGGTTTGCAAAGATGGAACAGGGTAATGAAGAGGCTCTTTCTATCTGGCAGTGGTTTAAAGATATCAGTTTAATTGAATATAAGAGAATTTATAAACTTCTTGGTATGGATTTTGACCATTTTACCGGAGAGAGTTTTTACAGAGATAAAACACAGGATGTTGTGGATAAATTAACTGAGAAGAATCTTTTAGTTGAAAGTGAAGGAGCAAATATTGTCCCTCTCGATGAATATAATATGGCACCATGTCTGATTACGAAAAAAGATGGAAGTAGTATTTATGCTACCCGTGATTTGGCTGCCCTTTTATATAGAAAGAACACATACCATTTTGATAAATGTATTTACGTTACCGGATTAGAGCAGAAGCTTCATTTCGCTCAGGTATTTAAAGTAATCGAACTGATGGGATATGACTGGAAAGATCAGCTTGTTCACGTTCCATATGGTCTTGTAAGCATGGAAGGTGGAAAGTTATCTACCCGAAATGGTAATGTTATTTATGCAGAAGAAATTCTCCATGAATCCATTAACAAAATCAGAGAAATTATCGAGGAGAAAAACCCTGATTTACCAGATAAAGAAACAGTATCCAGACAGGTAGGTATCGGAGCAATTCTCTTTAATGACCTGTATAATCAGAGAATAAAAGATGTTGTATTTAACTGGGACAAGATTCTTAACTTTGATGGAGAGACAGGACCTTATGTGCAGTATACTTATGCAAGATGTGCCAGTGTTTTCCGTAAAGTAGGAGAATTTAATTATAATGAAGAAATTGATTACAGTGTTCTTACTGACGAAGTTACTATGAATCTTTTAAAAGATATCACAAGATTCCCGGACGTAATCAAAGATGCAGCAGAAAAATATGAACCATTTATGATTTCAAGATTTGCAGTTTCTGTGGCACAGCATTTTAATAAATTCTATCATGACTGTCAGATTAATGTAGAAGATGAAAAAGTAAAGGCAGCAAGATTAAAAGTCGTATCAGCAACAATGAATGTAATAAAAAGTGCTCTTGATTTACTCGGAATGGAATGTCCGGAACAGATGTAATTATTATGGAACTAATGAGAAAGAGGAATGTTTCACGTGAAACATTCCTCTTTTTTAAACGTATGTAATAAAAAGTAGTATAAATGTAGAAAAATAAAATGTTTCACGTGAAACATTGGAATGTATTTTAAATAAAAGTGTGCTATAATAAATTCAGTATCAAATAATGATGGAGGTTTTGGGTAAATGGGTAAAATGATTGCTGTGGCAAATCAAAAAGGCGGCGTTGGAAAGACAACTACTTCCATTAATTTATCCGCTTGTCTGGCGGAGAGAGGAAAAAAAGTTCTGCTGATTGATATTGACTCACAGGGTAATACAACAAGTGGATTAGGTTTGGAAAAAAACGAATTGGAAAATACAATTTATGAAGTGTTACGGGATGAAATCGATATAAATGATGCGATTATAAAAGTGGAACAATGCTTTGATAATCTCTATTTAATCCCCGCCAACAGAAATCTTGCAGGTGCAGAAATTGAACTGATTACTTCAGAAAAAATGCAATATATTCTGAAGGATAAATTAGATCCAATTCGGGATGAGTATGATTTTATTATACTGGATTGCCCTCCTGCATTAGGAATGCTGACCGTTAATGCAATGACAGCATCTGATACCGTTTTAGTTCCAATTCAGTGTGAATTCTATGCATTAGATGGTTTATCTCAATTGATTTATACCATCAATCTGATACAGAAAAATCTAAATCCGGATTTGTACATAGAAGGCGTTGTCTTTACTATGTATGATGCAAGAACAAACTTATCTCTTCAGGTTGTAGAAAACGTAAAAGACAACTTGCAACAAAATATTTATAAGACAATTATTCCAAGAAATGTAAGACTGGCAGAAGCACCAAGCCATGGTCTGCCAATTAATCTCTACGATAAAAAGTCATCAGGTGCAGAAGCATATGGATTGTTGGCGGAAGAAGTTATCAGTAATGAAAATATTCGATATGAGTAGATAAGGGGTTATATAAAAGATGGCAATGAAAAAAGGATTGGGAAGAGGACTGGATATGCTGATTCCAAAAGAGGAGAAAAAAGAGGCAGTCCAGGAAGAAAAGAAAGAGGCAAGTAGAAAAGAGCCAGAAAAAAAATCAGAATATGATATGATGGTTCCAATCAACCAAATTGAACCAAATCGTAATCAACCAAGAAAACAATTTGATGAAGATGCGATTGAAGAACTGGCAGATTCTATCAAACAATTCGGGGTAATACAGCCTTTGATTGTAAAGAAAAGAGATAATTATTATGAAATAATTGCCGGAGAGAGAAGATGGAGAGCCAGCAAAAAAGCAGGAATAAAAAAAGTTCCCGTTATCGTAAAAGATTATGATGAAAAAGAAATACTAAAAATATCATTAATCGAAAATCTGCAGAGAGAAGACTTAAATCCGATTGAAGAAGCACTTGCCTACCAGCAATTAAAAAGTGAGTATGGATTAAAGCAGGATGAAATTGCGACAAGCATTTCAAAAAGCAGAACAGCCATAACAAATACGATGCGACTTTTAAAATTAGATGAAAGAGTCCAGAAAATGGTCATGGATAATCTGATTACAAGTGGTCATGGAAGAACATTGATTCCAATCGAAGATAAAGAAGTGCAATATCAGACCGCAGTAAAAATTATGGATGAAGGTCTCAGTGTCCGGGAAGCAGAAAGAATTGTCAAAAAAATGCTGGAAGAAAAAAAGCAAGATAAAGAAGAGCCTTCTTTAGAGCAGCAGGAAGAACAGAGATATTTGTCATTTTTTGAAGGAAAAATGAAGGATATCTTAGGAAGTAAGGTCACAATAAAAAACAAGAAGAATCAAAAAGGAAAAATCGAAATAGAATATTATTCTAAAGATGAACTGGAAAGAATTATTGATTTGATTCAGAGCATTCAAGGATAAAAATAAAAACACAATACAAAAGAATAGTGGGGGAAAGTATGGATAGTAAAATACTTAAATTTTTTAACATGGAAATCGACCTTTTTATTGTAAGCGTGTGTGTTTTCATGGCAATCGTTTTAATCGTATTATTTTTTCTGTTGCTGGATTATTTAAAAATCAGAAAACGATATATGGAATTTATGACCGGAGAAAGCGGAAAATCACTGGAATATACGATTTACAAAAGATTCCGAGAAATCGATAAATTGAAAGAAGGCCAGACCGACAACGATAATCAGATTGCAATTATTTACGATATGGTAAGAAAAAGTTACAGCAAAATCGGAATATATCGATACGATGCATTTTCACTGGAACATTCCATAAATGGCGGAACAATGAGCTTTGCACTTACCTTATTAAATAGTTCCGATAATGGATTCATCATTAACACAATACATAACAGAGCAGGATGTCATGTTTATTTAAAAGAAATAAAAAATGGAGAATGTGCTCTCGCTCTGGCAGAAGAAGAAAGAATCTCTCTGGATATGGCATTAAACTACGACAAGAAAGATTCTTCGGAAGAAAAATAAACAAAATAAAAAGGGGTGGGAACAATGACTAGAATGACAAGTCATAAAAAACGCCTCTTTTTTCTTTGCCCTTGCATTCACAGAAAGAAACGAATATAATACAGATTAAAAGCGATTTGAATATAAAAAAGGAAATAATAAATGTATCAATACTTAAAATCAATAGGATTTGGAAAATATAAAACCAGAAAAGAAATCAATGAATTAATCTGCTTCGTAAAAGAAAATGCGAATTATAAAACAGAATATGATTTAAACGAGAAAGAAAGCATTTGCTTATACGAAAAAGAAGCAGGGGAAGGATTTGGAATTGCAGTTGTGGAAATTCAGGATGAAAGCGGATATAAGATGGATGACGCCTTTTATCCCTATGTACGAGGAATGAATTTCCTTTATCACGAAGACCCTGAATTTGAAAAATTCAGTGGAAGAGAAGAATACGCCTGCATCTGCGATGAAAACAATCTTGGCATTCCTCTCATTTTCCATATCAACAATATCATAGAATACCTGAGATTTAAACGAAACGGAGAGACCGGAGCCATCAATTCCATGACACTTTCCGGAATAGCAACGAAAGGAACCGTTATTCTTCCAATCGAAAAAAATGAATATCAGGAGAGAGCAGAGCAAAGAGAAAATGAACTCCGGAACCAACGAATCGACGCAGCAAAAGCAGGGGATGTGGAAGCAATGGAACAGCTCACCCTGGAAGACATGGATACTTACACCATGGTCAGCAGCCGTTCCAGAAAAGAAGACCTCTTCACCATCGTTTCCTCCTACTTTATGCCTTACTCCGTAGAATGTGACAAATACTCTGTCCTGGGAGAAATCAAAGAAGTAACCGAGGTTAAGAACCGCCTCACCGAAGAAGAACTATTCTACATTTCCCTGGAATGCAATTCGCTCCAGATTGAATTCACCATCGCAAAAACAGAAATAGTCGGAATCCCCGTAAAAGGCAGACGATTCAAAGGAAACATCTGGCTGCAGGGAGAAATAGATATCCTGTAAAGCATCCCAGGTAAAACGAAAATTGGACGGTGCAGATGGAAAAACGGAATAGGACAAAAACTAATGGATGGAAAAGTCAGTCTCAAAACGATGGATGGAAAAAGAAATGAGACAATAACTGATGGGTGGAAAAAGATGGATGGAAAAACAAAAGCAGACAGTTGACAAATCTAACAATATAAATTAGAATATATAAGATTAAACAAGTCTTCGTAGCTCAGCTGGATAGAGCACTCGCCTCCTAAGGGGGGACCTGTACTGAGAACTTTTGAAAAGTACTCAGGTGTCGATGGCAATTCGGTACTGAGAATTTTGATTAGAAAAGCCAAGTGCTGCAGAGGACGCAAATAGCATTTTCGCCGAAAAAAATATCGGC
>JALEIY010000201.1 GCA_022769785.1 Eubacterium sp. | reverse complement strand
GATTGTAAACGGAGAAGTTCAGAAAGCTTCCGGTATGACCATTACTACAAACACCCTGACCCTCTCTGATGTGAAAGAGGCAAAGAATGTTACGGTTCAGTTTGTAAAACGAGGCAGTAACATGACGATTCAGGCCGGTGAGAATGGTAGAATTGTCAGTGCCATTGCCGGAAACATGGACCAGATTAACAATATTTCCGATGGTTTCATTCTCGGTGCTAATGCATCTGTGAAGATTACTGCAAAAGCCGATACCGGTTACGAGATTGAAAAATGGGCAGTGAACAATGAAACCGTTATGGACGGAGAAGAACCTCTTACCGATGAGGTATACACCTACCAGGCCGATGAAAATGCATCCGGTGTGGAAGTCAAAGTATTCTTCCGACAGATTACTTATCCTGTTTCCTGGAGTGCAGCGGGAGGAACCGTAAGCGCAGAAGGATATGACGGAAAGAGTGCGGACATTCGCGGAGGAACGACAGTGAAATTTACTGCTGTTCCGGATGCCGGCAACACCTTCGATTACTGGAGTGTGAACGGACAGAAAGTCGAAGACGTGACAGAAGATACCCTGGAATTTGTTGTTCCTGCCGGAGCAGCACAGACACCTGCCGTATCCTCCTATCAGGTGATGGCAGTATTTAAGAAAGCTCCATATACCGTTACCTACACCCAGCCGGAAGAACACGGAACTCTGACTGCAAAAGCAGGAAAAACCGCAATTTCCAGCGGAGATTTGGTTGATGGAAATACTGTGGTAACCTTTACGGCAGCACCGGATAAAGGATATATGGTTGGAAGCTGGACAGTAAATAATGAAGTCATTGACAGCCAGGCAAGCACCTATGCAGTGACTGTACAGGAAGATACCGATGTCAGTGTAACCCTGATTCCGGATGCCTATACCGTAAAAGCATCTGTGAAGGGCAATGGTAAACTGACCGTTGGCGATGTGGAAGCAGACAGCTATCAGGCAGCTTACGGCAAATCCCTGACCTTTACCGCAAAACCGGATAATTACTGGGTAATCCATGAATGGAAGGTGGATGGTCAGACTGCGACAGAAGGAGTCAGCGACGATAAGCAGACATTTACCCTGTCAGATATCCGGGAAGAGCACGAAGTGGAGGCAGTCTTCGCCATTGCAGCACTTTACAATGTATCTTACAGCGTCGATAACCCGGATGGCGGTTCCTTAAAGGCAGTAGCCGATAATCAGGAACTGACACTGAAACCGGCGGAAGAGACATCCGTAAACGGCGGAAGCCGGCTAGAATTTACCGCCCTTCCGGAAGAAAACATGATGGTAGACAGCTGGATGGTCAATGGACAGCCGATAGACGGCAATAACTCCAATAATCTGGTTATTGAAAGTCTTGAGAAAAATGTAAATGTAGTAGTAAGCTACAAACCGTACAAAGGTTATCTGATTCCGGAAGGCCAGACAGGATACACAATCACTGATGTGGAGCGTACCCCGGCAGATACCACACCGGAAACAGAAATCCGTGAAAACGGTACCTTAACATTTACCGTTTCTCCGGACAGCGAAAATGGATATAATGCCATTGGAACTTTACAGATTAATGGTTATGACTGTGTAAGAAATGTCCTGGCTGATGAAAATCTTCCGCTTTCCGGCTGTGAGAAGGTTACAGCAAAAGCGAACAAGGATGGCAGCTACACCGTTACCATCGTCGATGTGACCGCAGACATTTCTGTGGACATCAGAGCACATAAACTTCAGCAGGTAAATGCAAAAGCACCGACCTGTGTTACCGAAGGTAATATCAAGCACTGGGTATGTGTGGATGAAAACTGTCAGGATGCAGTGAAGAAGTTTGCCGATGACAAAGCGGTGACACCACTTGCAGAAGGAAAGGAAGTTATTCCGGTTGATAAAGTAAACGGTCATGCCTTTACAAAGAGCAAAGCAGTATTTACATGGAAGAATACCAAAACCGTTACTGCGACCCTGACCTGTCCTCGCTGTCACAAAGAAAAAGTACTGAAATGTACAGTAACCGCCAAAGAAAAAGGCTGGTACATTTACTATACTGCAACGGCGAAAAACGAAGGTCTCACATACACAAATGTGAAGAAAGCTGCAATACCAAAACCTTGGGTGAACTCCGAATTAAGAACTCGTCTCAGCACATCCGGAAAGAATATCACTGTGAAGTGGAGTAAAGTTCCGGGAGCCGACGGCTATGTAATCTATGGTTCAAAATGCGGTACACCGAATTCGAAGGTGAAAGCAATCAAGGTGATTAAGAAGGGCAGCACCACAAGCTGGATTGATAAGAATAAGAAACCGGGAGCCTGCTATAAGTATTATGTGAAAGCATATAAACTCATCGACGGCAAACGGGCTTATATCAAGAAATCAGCATGGGTTCATGCGGTAGTCAGAGGTGGAAAATATACAAACATTAAGAAGCTCAAAACTGTCTCCGCTTTGACACTCAAAAAAGGCACCAAAAAGATGCTTACCATTAAGAAGTACTACGAAGACCCGAAAAAGACGGCAATTAAGCATATGACAGCACTACGATTTACGACAACGAACAAAAAAGTTGCAACTGTCACCTCTTCCGGCATAGTAAAAGCCAAAGGAAAAGGAAGCTGTTATATCTATGTGACCGCATATAGCGGAGCCTACACAAAAGTTCGGGTAACCGTAAAATAAGAATTTGCTCAAAGAGGCTGTCGAGCTGTTTTGAAAACAGAGCGACAGCCTCTGGCTGTATAGCGAAGATTTTGGCAGCAAAGCCCCCGGAATTTGACTTGAATAAACGAATCTTTTATAATAGGAAAGAAAAAAATGAAACTATAAGAAAATGCAAATGATATTCGGATAGTTCAGCAGGAGAAGAACAAAAATGACGCAAGAGAAAAAAACACTACTTCGATATTCATTTAAAGCAACCCTTCCTATTATGGCCGGTTATCTTGTGTTGGGGATGGGATTTGGTATCTTACTGGAAAGCAAAGGATATGGATGGGGATGGGCACTGCTCATGAGCACGGCCATTTATGCCGGTTCCATGCAATATGTAACGATAGATTTGCTGGCAGGCGGAGCCTCCCTTTTTGCGGCAGGGATTATGACTGTGCTGGTAAATCTTCGTCATATTTTTTACGGAATTGCCATGCTGAAGGAATACAAAGATACAGGGAAGAAAAAACCATATCTGATTTTTGCTCTGACCGATGAGACCTTTTCTCTGGTTGCGGTGCCATCACTTCCCGATGGAATACAGCGAAAAGAATATTACTTTTATGTATCCCTGTTTGACCAGTGTTACTGGATTATTGGAAGTTTAATTGGAAGCCTGCTGGGAAATCTGCTTACCTTTAATACCACAGGGATTGATTTTGCCATGACCGCATTATTTGTTGTTATTTTTGTAGAGCAGTGGGAGAGTATGAAGCAGCATCTTCCCGCATTAACCGGGATAGTCTGTACGGCGATCGCCTTGTTCTTTTTTGGAGCACAGGATTTTCTCATACCGGCGATGCTTGCCATTACCCTGGCGTTATTTCTGGAAAAAAGATGGCTGGATGGAGGTGATGGAGAGTGACACAGGCGATGTATTCCCTCTGCCTGATTCTTATTGTGGCAGCAGTTACCACGGGAATCCGTTTCCTTCCCTTTGTACTGTTTCGGAAAAAAACACCGCAGTTTATCATGTATTTAAGCCAGGTGCTTCCCTTTGCAATCATGGGAATGCTGGTGGTGTATTGCCTTAAAAATGTTTCACTGACAACAGGCTCCCACGGGATTCCGGAAGCGATTTCCATTCTGCTTGTGGTGATTTTGCACAAATGGAAGCATAATACGCTGTTATCTATTCTGGTGGGAACTGTAGTGTATATGTTTCTGGTTCAGATGATATTCTGATTATTTTATGTTTGCTGGAAATGATTTCATATTTCAATAATTCTGATACATTACAGGAGGTATCGCTAATGTTTGCAGCGGAAATAAAAGAACATTTGACAAAGAACCTGATTCCATTCTGGAAGGGTCTAAAAGATGATTCTTTCGGAGGATTTTACGGATATCTGGGCTATAACCTTAATCTTGATAAAAAAGCAGTCAAGGGCTGTATATTAAACAGCAGAATTTTGTGGTTTTTTTCTAATACGTATTTGCTCTTAAGGGAGAAAAGCCTGCTTTCCGATGCAGAGCATGCATTTCGTTTTCTGAAAGATTTTTGTCTTGACAAGGAATATGGAGGAGTTTACTGGTCGCTGACGTATGAAGGACAACCGCAGGATGAAACAAAGCATACTTATAATCAGGCCTTTGCAATCTATGCACTTTCTTCCTATTATGATGCTTCAGGGAATTCGGAGGCCCTTTCGCTGGCGAGAGAATTGTTTTCTCTGGTAGAAACAAAATGCAAAGACGAATATGGATATCTGGAGGCCTTTACCAGAAAGTTTCAACCGGAAGAGAATGATAAGTTATCGGAAAATGGTGTAATGGCAGAAAAAACCATGAACACACTTCTCCATGTATTTGAGGCTTACACGGAGCTTTACCGCGTAACGGGGGATGAAGCGGTTGGCAAGCAGATTCGATACATACTCGATATCATAGCAGATAAGGTCTATAACAAAGAACTGGGACGGCAGGAGGTTTTTTTTGACCGGACCTGGCATTCCCTGATTGATTTGTACTCTTATGGACATGATATTGAAACGGCCTGGCTGATTGACCGGGGTGTGTCTATCCTTGGTGATATTTCCCTGAATGACCGATTTACATCAATTACCAGAACAATCACGGAAAATATCTTTAAGCGGGCATATGTTGACCATTGCCTGTTAAATGAGTGCGAAAACGGTGTGGTGGATACTACCCGAATCTGGTGGGTACAGGCAGAAGCCGTTGTCGGTTTTTTAAATGGATATGAGCAGACGCCGGAAAAGAAAGAATACCTTGAGGCAGCAGAGGATATCTGGAATTACATAAAAAATAATTTTATTGACCGACGTGCCGGTTCCGAATGGTTTTCCGAAGTGGATGAAAAAGGAAATCCGATAAAGAAACCAATTGTTGAACCGTGGAAATGTCCATACCATAACGGAAGAATGTGTATGGAGGTAATAAAACGTATGGAAAACATAAAAAATAAAACAACGCCACCCTGATGTCATCATCAATAGCATGACGAGTCAGGGTGGCATTGCTGTGCCAAAGCACAGAGTAAGCAGGAGACTGCTATTCTAACTTTTCTTGTGGCTCTTTATCCTGCCATTTTTTTCTTTCCACCAGACGGCCCATGACAAAGGCAATAATGCCGACACCGATGCCTGTCTGGATACAGAAGATCAGACTTTCAATTTCGCCAGGAAGTTCACCGCCCAAAGCATTTTCAAGAATTGGGGTGAACCATGGCTCGTATTCTTCTCCTTTGATTTCGGAAACAACCTCGCTTCCGGCATCATCGGAACCGCCGAACTCTGCATTTCTTAAAACTGCGAGAGGAATGACGGCGATTAATATGGCGGCAACTAATAAGAGGATTACGGTTTTTTTTGTTTTGCTCATAAGATTCCCTCCCTGTTATCTAATAATTCAGACTCTTAAGTTCTTCACCGGCATAAGTTTCCAGACCAATGACAATAACTACGGTAAGAATACCTTCGATGATAGCAAGAGGAATCTGTGTTGTTGCAAAAATTCCGAGGAATTTTACTAAAGATGCACCGATGCCGCCAACTTCGGAAGGATAGGCAGTCGCAAGCTGTAAGCTGGTCACACAGTAGGTAAACAAATCGCCAAGAAAAGCTGCTAAAAATACAGTGACTTTTTTGTTTACCTTCATGTTTTTAAAAAGACGGTAAATCAGATAAGAAATAATTGGGCCGGCAATTGCCATGGAAAAGCAGTTAGCACCCAGAGTAGTAAGTCCGCCGTGAGCCAGCAGGATGGCCTGGAATAAAAGGACAATTATTCCAAGAATACTGGTGACACATGGTCCAAACAGGATGGCTCCAAGGCCGGTTCCGGTCATATGGGAGCAGCTTCCTGTAATGGAAGGAATTTTAAGGGAAGAGAGAACAAAGACAAAGGCGCCGGTCAGAGCGAGGATTGTCAGAGTCTTCCGGTTGTTTGAAAGAGTCTTTTTTATGTTGATAAACCCGATAACCAGAAACGGAATGCAGATTACGCTCCATAAAATACAAAACGATACAGGAAGGTATCCTTCCATGATGTGCATTGCGTTAGAAACGGGAGCTGCTGCAAAAAGCATAAGCAAAGCAGCAGCAAGAAGCAGATTCTTTTGCTTTTTTTGTAACATTTTTTTCCTCCTTTTCGTTTGTGACAGTGTTGTAATTTATATCAATGCTTTTTGAAAGGAAGTTCCGGACCTTCGAAAAAAAGCAGAGATATCAAGTGGTTTGATTGTGGATAAGACGATGGAATTCCTCCACATTTTTCGGATAAGCCTCCTGATTTTTAATAATGCCCTGTTCTTTTAATGTATTGCAGATATCAAAAAGCATCGGATGCTTCAGGTTGGCTTTTTGTAAGATGTCCTCCTGCTTAAAAATATTAAGAGGGGTATCATCGGCAATAATCTGTCCCTGGCAAAAGACAATCACCCGCTCTGCCCAGCGATAGGCGAAATCCACATCGTGGGTCGAGATAAGAAGGGTTCGGCCTTCCCCGGCCATTTTGTCAAGAACCTCTTCTAACATGGCGGCATTTTGCGGGTCAAGGGATGCGGTAGGTTCATCAAAAATAATGATTTCCGATTCCATGGCAATAATATCCGCAATGCTGACTCTTTTTTTCTCGCCGCCACTCAGATAATGAGGGGGACGTTCCCGGTATTCAGAAATATTCATATAGTCAAGGGCCATATCCACCCGACGGATGACTTCTTCTTTCGGAAGCTTCAGATTCATAGGACCGAAGGACACTTC
>JALEIY010000185.1 GCA_022769785.1 Eubacterium sp. | reverse complement strand
AATCAGCAGTTAGAAGCCGATGGCGATCTTAGTGTGCAGCGTCAGCTCGTGGCAGAATACGTGTATCAACACAAGGACTGGATTCTGGATGCAAGGGAATATTTCGAAGGAAGCAACAGCGGATATAAAAATGCGGTGCAGGACAGAGACGTTTTACAACAGGCTTTACAGGATGCCGAAAAACGGGAATATGATATTCTGGTGGCTTACAAAGATGATAGAATCGGTCGTCGGATGTGGGAAATCGGCGGATATGTGATGCAGTTAAAAAGCTTTGGCGTGGATATTTATACGGTCAAAGACGGCTGCATCTCACCGGAGAATGACGATATTATGGGTCAGATGGTTCTGGCCCTTCGTTATGGAAACGCCCAAAAAAGCAGTTCTGATACCGGAATGCGGGTAAAGGATACCGCCAGGAAACTGGTACAACAGGGAAAATTCATGGGAGGAAAAGCTCCCTATGGCTATGCACTTGTGCTGTCCGGTGAATTAAGCAAGCACGGAAGGGCGCTCCATGAATTAAAGATTGTCCCGGAACAGGCAGATGTGGTGAAATACATCTATGAGCTATCACTGGATAAGGAGTTCGGCTCTGCAAAAATTGCAAAAGAATTAAATAAAAATGCCTGTTATCAAAAGCTTGCTCCGAAAGACGTCTGGAAAGCCGGAACCATCACAAGTATTCTGACCAATCCGATTTATGCCGGGTATACGGCATATAAAAGAAGAGAAAAGCTGCCGGATGGCAAAATAAAACGTTTAGATTATTCTGAGTGGATACTATCTGAAAAGCCCAATCCAAACATTCAGATTATTGCTCCGGATGACTGGAATCTGGTGCAGAGCAGACGAAAACAGCGAGGAGAAAAGTATAAAAAATCTCCGGAAAATCAAAGGGTGAAAATCATTTCCAGAAATGACGGGATTTTACCGTTATTGGATGTCACCTACTGCGGATATTGCGGATGCAAATGTACCAACGGTAGTAAATATCATTATTGGACCATAAAAAAGACTGGAGAAAAGAAATCAAAAAAAGTACCAATTTATAAATGTCAAAATGCCTGGCAGGGGGTTCCCCATGACAAAATATATCAGTTCAAGGCAGAGAAATTGGAAAAAATCGTATTTGCCTCGATTGCCGAGTACATAGACAAACTGCAGGAGAACAATGATATTTTTAAGCAGATTACAAAAAATGCTCGGAAAGCAAAAGAAGAACAAAAGAAGATTTTGCTGCGGGAACAAGAGCAGCTGGAGTATATTAAGAAAAACATTGGGGAACTAGAAGATAAAATACCGGATGCAATGCGGGGAGAGTATCCGATTTCATTTGACTACCTTCTGTCTTTGATTGAAAAGCAGAAGGAGAAACGTGAGAAACAGGAAAAAGTTATCATCGACTTAAAATCAAAGATGCAGGAGACTGATATATCTTTTCAGGAATGGGAAAACCTTCGGATTCAGATACCCACATGGAAGGATGTCTTTATGAATGCGGATAACCAGACAAAACGTGTCCTTGTCAATAAAATGATTGATAAAATCTATGTAAAACAGGATGAGATTACCATCCGGTTTAAGTTGAATTTGAAGGCTTTACTATTATAAGTGCTGCAGTTCCTTTAAGCAAAACCAGGAACCTTTGGTATCAATCTGGCCACTCTTTTTTAGTTTGCTTAATTCGGCGGACATGGCACTGCGCTCTACTCCTAAATAATCGGCCAGTGCCTGTCGGTCATACGGAATTGTAAATTCTGAGCTGCCATTTTGTTTCGCCTGATCTAAGAGAAAAGCAATCAGTTTGTCTTTTGTCGTTTTTTGGGACATATAGCGTATTTTCTGAGTCATGGCAAGATTTCTCATAGCCATGACTTGTAATAAGTTTTGTAACAGTTGGTTGTGGAAGCGGCAGGTGTTTCCACATACTGTAAACAGCTGTCGGCAATTCAAAAGAAGTACAGTACTTTTCTTTATGGCAATGGCGCTGACAGGCATAGCTTCGAGCCCCGCACAGGAAAACACTTCGGCAAACAATTCTCCGGGCTCAAGAACAGTTAATACACTTCGATTTCCATAATAATCTTCCTGCAAAATCTGAATTGCTCCATCTAATACCACTCCGACAAATTGCGCCGGTGCACCTTCCAGAAAGACCGGGGTGCCTTTGGCAAGTTCCATAGACTGTGCATCAAGGCATTTAAGTATATTTCCAAAATCGGAAGCATCAAGACCATTAAATAGCGGACACTGTGATAAAACTTCAAAATAATTCTCCATAAACATTCTCCTTTTGTTGGAAATCCAACATACATTTGTGCTTAAGTATAGTAAAATGAATTTGCAAAGTCAAGAAATGAAATGCAATAATATATAGGAAGGGAAAAATATGGTTCGAAAGATTATTGAAATCAACGAAGAAAAATGTAATGGCTGCGGAGCATGTGCAAATGCGTGCCACGAAGGTGCTATTGGTATGGTAAATGGAAAGGCGAAACTATTGCGGGATGACTACTGTGATGGACTTGGCGACTGCCTCCCTGTCTGCCCCACAGGAGCAATCACGTTTGTGAATAGAGAAGCTGCTGCGTATGATGAGGCGGCAGTACTGGCTGCGAAAGCACAGAAAGGACAGCCATTGGCTTGCGGATGTCCGGGTTCAGCTGCAAAAGCAATCAAACGGAGCGATACGGTATCGGTATCCTCTGTTCAACAGGAATCTCAGCTGCAGCAGTGGCCGGTACAGATTAAACTCGTGCCGGTAAACGCCCCATATTTTAATGAAGCGAAATTACTCATTGCAGCTGACTGTACCGCATATGCTTATGCGAATTTCCATCAGGACTTTATAAAAGGCCATATCACATTGATAGGTTGTCCAAAACTTGATGAAGGGGATTATTCTCGTAAGCTTACGGAGATTATCAAAAACAACAATATCCGAAGTGTCACTGTGGTAAGAATGGAAGTTCCATGTTGCGGCGGT
>JALEIY010000182.1 GCA_022769785.1 Eubacterium sp. | reverse complement strand
CTCCACAAAGCTGTGGATATCTTCGTATTTCTCCGAAATCTCTAGAGTACCGTTTTCCACATCGGTAAGAATTCCCTCAATTCCTTCAAGAATCTTATCTCTTTCTTCTTCGGTCAGTATACCGGCTTTGGCAAGCATTTTGACATGAGCCATGCTGCCTTCCATATCCTGTCTGTAAAACTTTTTATCAAAGCTGATAGATGCGTTAAAATTATATACGAGCTGGTCGGTTTCCTTTGTGAAACGTCCGCCCCATAACTGAGCCATAATATGTATCCTCCTTTATATTACACTAATTTACTATTCTACATGAAGAAACGGCCAATGACAAGAAAAAGATAAAATAAAAATATAACTTGTATCTGACAGGCAAAAAGAGTATAATCGGCATATTGACTGTCGAAGGGAGAGAATATGGAAGTGATGACGAAAGGAAAGAAAATCAGAAATATTATTCTGCTGTTTTTAACGGCGTTAATATGGGGAATGGCATTTGTGGCGCAGAGTGTCAGCATGGATTATATACAGCCGCTTACTTTTATCTGTATCCGATTTTTTATTGGCGGGCTTTTTCTTCTGCCGTTTATTTTTATCATGGACAAAAAGAAGAAGGAAGATATGCAGCAGATTGAAAAAACGGAACCAAATAAAAAGACTTTGCTGGCCGGTGGAATAATATGCGGAATATTTCTTTTTGGAGGAAGCTTTTTTCAGCAGGTGGGAATTCAGTATACGACCGTTGGGAAGGCAGGATTTCTCACAGCGTTTTATATCATTATCGTGCCTTTGTTGGGGCTGTTTTTAAAGAAAAAATGTCCGCCTCTTACCTGGTGCGGTGTAGCCCTCTCCCTGGTGGGACTGTATTTCCTTTGCATGACCGAATCTTTGACACTGCAAAAGGGAGATGCTCTCGTCTTTATTGGTGCGTTTATGTTTGCAGGGCAGATTATGGCGATTGATTATTACAATCCCATGGTAGATGGAGTCAGACTTTCCTGTATTCAGTTTTTCACGGCAGGTATTATCGGATTCATTGGAATGATACTATTTGAACAGCCGCAATTGAGCGCAATCCTTGGTGCGGCAGGACCAATTTTATATACAGGAATTATGTCTTCCGGCGTGGGGTATACCCTGCAGATTATCGGTCAGAAGGGAATCCATCCGGCAGTGGCAGCCCTGATTCTCAGTCTGGAATCGGTCTTCTCTGCTTTATCCGGTTTCCTGTTTCTTCATCAGGGAATGTCAGGGAGAGAGCTTTTGGGCTGCGGATTGATGTTTCTTGCAATAATTCTTGCACAAATGCCTGATTTTCGGGAAAAGAGATATTGATTTTATGTAATAATTTATGTATAATAACACATAAATATGCAACACATGAAAAGGAGAGATATAATCATGAAAATGAAAAAGTTATTAGTTCTTGGTTTAAGTGCAGTTATGGCTGCTGCAATGCTCACAGGCTGCGGCGGTTCCGACAAGAAAGAAGAAAAAAGTCTGACAGTGACAGAAGGAACACTGACCATGGCTACCAATGCTTATTTCCCACCATACGAATACTATGAAGAAAGTGATGAGATTGTAGGTATCGATGTAGAGATTGCCCAGGCAGTGGCTGACAAGCTTGGTCTTGAACTGAAAATCGAAGATATGGAGTTTGATTCCATTATTACAGCGGTTCAGACCGGTAAAGCAGATATGGGTCTGGCAGGTATGACAGTAACTGAAGAAAGAAAACAGTCCGTTAACTTTTCCGATACCTATGCGACAGGTATCCAGTCTGTTATTGTAAAAGAAGATTCCGCAATTAAAAGTCTTGATGACCTTCAGGGCAAAAAAATTGGTGTTCAGTTATCAACTACCGGTGACATTTATGCTT
The DNA here is from genome assembly GCA_022769785.1 of Eubacterium sp. Classification (GTDB taxonomy): domain Bacteria; phylum Bacillota; class Clostridia; order Lachnospirales; family Lachnospiraceae; genus Anaerobutyricum. The sequence goes on along the minus strand of JALEIY010000182.1, from coordinate 5,126 downwards.
CTGCTGAACCGGAAGACGGTGGATTTGGTAAAGACAATGTGGAGCAGTTTCAGAAAGGCGCAGATGCGGTAAACACTCTGGTTGCAGGTAAGATTGATGCGGTTATCATTGATAATCAGCCGGCAATTTCTTTTGTAAAGAGCAACGAAGGCCTTATCATTCTTGATACAGAGTACGTTCAGGAAGAATATGCAGCCTGCATTTCCAAAGACAACGAAGAGCTGTTAACAAAAGTAAATGAAGCTCTGGCAGAATTAAAAGAAGACGGAACAATTCAGTCTATTCTCGACAAATATATTGTTGCCGAGTAAAAAGCACATGAGGGGGCTGTAGGATACAGTCCCCTTTTATAGTATACACATAAGTTCAGCAAATAAGAAAGTGCAGGATGAGATTTTGAGCGAATGGTTTTCTAATTTACAGGCAAAGTTTATATTTGATTTTCTGGAAAAGCAGCGTTATATCTACATTGTTGATGGTTTGAAGATTACTCTGGAAGTTACGTTTCTGGCGTTGATTCTCGGATTGATTCTCGGTGCCATTGTGGCAGTGGTTCGTGTGACCAATGACCAGCTGAAGGAAGAGAGCAAACGGGGTCTGGGTGGTTTTCTATTAAAGCTTGCAGATATTATCTGTCGGATTTATCTGACGGTGATTCGTGGTACTCCGGTACTGGTACAGCTGCTGCTGATGTTTTTTGTTTTTCTTGTTTCTCCGAATATCAGTAAAACGGTTGTGGCAGTTACCACTTTCGGAATTAACTCCGGTGCCTATGTGGCAGAGATTTTCCGTTCCGGTATTATGTCCATAGATAAAGGACAGATGGAAGCAGGACGTTCTCTGGGACTTGGTTATCTGGACACTATGATTGAGATTATCATGCCGCAGGCAATCAAGAACTGTCTTCCGGCTCTTGTTAATGAGATTATTACCCTTTTAAAGGAAACATCTATCTGTGGATACATCGGATTAAATGAGCTGACCAGAGGTGGAGATATCATCCGTGGAGTAACCTTTGATGCGTTGCTGCCTCTTATGGTTGTGGCATTAATTTATCTGGTTATCGTTATGTTCTTCACATGGATTATGGGCAGACTGGAAAGGAGACTCAGAGAAAGTGATTTACGTTAATAATTTGTGTAAGTCTTTTGGAAAGCATGAGGTTCTGAAAGATATTAATGAGCATATTAAGCCGGGAGAAAAGGTCGTTATCATTGGTCCGTCCGGTTCCGGCAAATCCACATTTCTGCGCTGTATGAATCTTCTGGAGCGTCCGACCTCCGGTCATGTGATTTTTGATGGAATTGATTTAACGGATTCCAAAACAGATATCAACAAGATTCGACAGCAGATGGGCATGGTTTTCCAGCATTTTAATCTGTTTCCGCATAAAACGATTATGGATAATATTACTCTGGCGCCGGTGAAGCTTAAGCTCATGAAAAAAGAGGAAGCGCAGGAAGAGGCCTTACGCCTTCTTCGCTTGGTTAATCTGGAGGAAAAGGCAGATGCTTATCCGGGACAGCTTTCCGGAGGGCAAAAGCAGCGTATCGCCATTGTACGTTCCCTCGCTTTAAAGCCGAAAATGATGCTTTTTGATGAGCCTACCAGTGCTCTTGACCCGGAGATGGTCGGTGAGGTACTGGAAGTAATGAAGAATCTGGCAAAGGATGGAATGACCATGGCTGTGGTTACTCATGAGATGGGATTTGCCAGAGAAGTTGGTACCCGTGTACTCTTTATGGATGAAGGAATTATTCTTGAGCAGGGTACCCCGGAGGAGATTTTCTCCAATCCGAAGGAAGCAAGAACCCAGGAGTTCTTATCGAAAGTTTTATAATTGTTTCCGGGATTTTCCGGTCTGTGTTTTTCTTTTTCGAAAAACATAGACCGGTTTTTTTCGGTTAAAAAGAGTGAAACGGATGGCATCATCAAAAAGTATGCAGAGGGGTGTGAGGAAAAACCACAGGATGGTAAAAGGCAGGCAGACCTGTCCTTTGTAATTAAAAGGCATTCTGGAATAGTCCCATACATTAAGATGCAGGTGGAGATTCACGAGAAGCCCGGTGATGAGCTCATAAAAGGTAATAATCAGGCTGCCCAGAAACATCTGAAGAAGAAAAGAAAGATTTTCCCGATTTCCTTCATTTAGCAGGCCGATGGAATAAAAACTCAGCCCGCCGCATAAAAACATGGAGATATGCGAGTAACCTCTGACGATGATTTCAAAATTGTAGTAAATCATTCCTCCGGTTCCAATGAGAAAAAGAGGACGGAGGATCAGTTTGTATCTGGACATCATAAAAACCGGCTCCTTTGTTTTCATCTCGCAGAAAGAACGCCGGGGCGTTCTTGAATTAGTATGAAACAGTGCCGGAAAAATATACGTGCCGAAAAAGCTGCCAATGATGGAAAAAATAAGTCTTTTAATAGAAGAAATGCAGAAAAAAACACGGACAGGAAAGCCCAATCCGTGTTTTAATGCTTTTATTTTTCAGTTGTATTTTTGAGCTCCTGCAGCTTCATGGCGCGAACCTTTAATGGAAGACCGAATAAGGTGATGAAACCGTCTGCATCATGATGGTCATACATATCACCGGTGGTGAAGGATGCAAGAGATTCATTATAAAGGCTGTATGGGGAAGTGGTTCCGGCTTTGATGATGTTTCCTTTGTAAAGCTTGAATTTTACTTCACCGGTTACATATTTCTGTGTGGATTCTACGAAAGCACAGATGGCTTCCCGAAGAGGAGTAAACCATTTTCCTTCATATACAACCTGAGAAAGTTTATTGCCCATATCTTTCTTTGTTTCCATAGTAGCACGGTCGAGAACCAGTTCTTCCAGCTGTTTCTGCGCTTCCATAAGAATGGTTCCGCCAGGAGTCTCATAGACACCTCTGGATTTCATACCAACAACACGGTTTTCAACGATATCAACAATACCAATACCATGTTTGCCGCCCAGACGGTTTAACTCACGGATAATGTCAGAAACCTTCATTGCCTTTCCGTTTACGGTTTTTGGAACACCCGCTTCAAAAGTCATGGTTACATATTCCGGTTCATCCGGGGCTTTTTCCGGAGAAACACCGAGGACAAGAAGGTGGTCATAATTTGGTTCGCAGGAAGGGTCTTCCAGTTCAAGTCCTTCGTGGCTGATATGCCAGAGGTTACGGTCACGGCTGTAACTGCTGTCTGCAGAAAACGGTAAATCAATGCCGTGTGCCTTACAATATGCAATCTCATCTTCACGAGACTGTAATTTCCACTTGTCATCTCTCCATGGAGCGATGATTTTAATATCCGGAGCGAGAGCCTTGATGGCAAGCTCAAAACGAATCTGGTCATTTCCTTTTCCGGTAGCACCATGGCAGATAGCAACCGCATTTTCTTTTCTGGCAATCTCTACCAGTTTGGCTGCGATACCAGGACGTGCCATAGAGGTACCGAGAAGATATTTGTTCTCGTAAATTGCACCGGCCTGTACACATGGAATAATATAATTGTCACAGAAATCATCAATAATGTCTTCAATATATAACTTGGAAGCGCCGGAATAAAGAGCACGTTCCTGAAGTCCATCAAGCTCCTCTCCCTGTCCGCAGTCGATACAGCAGCAGATAACATCATAATCATAGTTCTCTTTCAGCCATGGAATGATAGCTGTGGTGTCCAATCCGCCGGAATAGGCAAGAACGACTTTCTCTTTGCTCATAATATATATCCTCCTTAAGAATCTTATTTTCAATAATCTATACTATACGTCATTCCTGCATATTATGCAAGTGTTTTTTTGAAAAGAATTAATAATTATTAAATAATGCTTGCATAATATGAATAATAGTCGTATAATCGTGGAAGAAAACGTATAATTATTAATTTTGGAAAAAACACTTTAAATCAAAACTTGTCATATTCATAAAAATGTGAGATAATCGACAATTAGCGTAAAGAATTGGTAAGAGACCTGCCTTTTTCCATCATAAATAAGACGGTCTTTTCCTTTATTATAAAATCAGAGAGGAAGAATGCTATGATAAAAGTGGGAATTATCGGCTCTACCGGTTATGCCGGTCAGGAGCTTGTAAGAATTTTGCTTGGACATAAAGAAGCCGAGATAAAATGGTATGGTTCGAGAACCTATGCAGATATGCCTTATGCCAGCGTATTTCAGAATATGTTTCAGCTGGTGCCGGATATTTGCAAAGGAGAGGATATGGAAAAGCTTTGCGAAGAAGTGGATGTTATTTTTACGGCCACACCGCAGGGACTTTGCAGCACCCTGGTAAATGAAGATATTTTATCAAAGGTAAAAATCATTGATTTAAGTGCGGATTTTCGTATAAAAGACGTGGATACCTATGAGAAATGGTATGGCATAAAGCATGGCAGCCCGCAGTTTATCAAAGAGGCAGTCTACGGGCTTTGTGAAATAAACCGGGAGGATGTAAAAAAAGCAAGATTGGTGGCTAACCCGGGATGTTATCCGACCTGTTCATTTTTATCCATTTATCCTTTGGCAAAAGCAGGCGTCATTGATATGAAATCAGTCATTATTGATGCAAAATCCGGAACATCCGGAGCAGGCAGGGGTGCGAAAACAGCCAATCTTTATTGTGAAGTGAATGAAAGCATTAAGGCATATGGGGTAACGACCCACCGTCATACTCCAGAGATTGAAGAGCAGCTTTCCTATGCTTCCGGTGAGGAGGCGATTATTAACTTTACACCGCATCTGGTTCCGATGAACCGGGGAATCCTCGTAACAGCCTATGCAAGCCTGACAAAAGATATTTCTGCGGAAGAAATCCGTCAGATTTATGTGGATGCCTACAAAGAGGAAACCTTTGTCCGGGTGCTTGACGAAGGAATTTGTCCGGAAACCCGCTGGGTAGAGGGAAGCAATTATGTGGACGTCAATGTGAAAAAAGATGAGAGAACCGGAAGGGTAATCATGATGGGCGCCATGGATAATCTGGTAAAGGGAGCGGCAGGACAGGCGGTTCAGAATATGAATCTGATGTTTGGACTCAAAGAAACCGAAGGATTACTGATGCCGCCCGTATTCCCGTAAAACCGGGAAGGAACAAAAAAGTGGTTACAGAGTAAGCACTTATCGATTAA
>JALEIY010000162.1 GCA_022769785.1 Eubacterium sp. | reverse complement strand
CTGCACCGCATTTTTATATCCGCTGTTGCTTCCTTCGAAATATTCCCTTGCATCCAGAATCCAGTCCTTGTGTTGATACACGTATTCTGCCACGAGCTGACGCTGCACACTAAGATCGCCATCGGCTTCTAACTGCTGATTAGAACTGACACGAAGGAGCATGCGAACTTTTTTCTTTTTGTTCTTCATGACACCCTTTCTGCACGATGGATTCCATTCTGCCGAATCTGACCTTTCAGAGCATGAGACAGCACCCTGTCTACCTCCTGTCGAACCCCGGTCTCAAGATACCGCAACTCCTCCTGTTCCTGCTCATTTTCCGGTTCCGGAAATTCCAGAACCACTTTGACTCCCTCCTGCACCGTCTCCATACGGGTGTAATTTTCTTTTTTCATTCAGATACCTGCTGATGGTTCGGTTGTTATATCGTATTAAATCTTTTTCGATGGTATGCAAAAAAAGAGATTACAGTCCATATGAAATGCAAACCATAACCTCTTTTTGTCATTGAGCATTGATGATAAATAAACAGATTATCATTTTTCCTTAAACAGGATAGAATAGTTATCTTATACTGATTTTATTTTTCCAAATTACATCTTCTCACAACATAATCTTATTAATCATAGCTGCATTATTGCTTCCGGCTCGATTATCACTTGGTGTCTTCCCGATTGTCACCATATACCGCGGGTCATCATGATATGTTAGTTTATAATGTTTTCCATCATCTGTAATCGTCATTCCAAGATCGTTTAACTCCTGCTTCATTGCACCAGTCAGGGTTTTATAACCTTTGAAAATTGCTTTTACACGTTGCTTTCTTTCTTCATTTAAGTGCAAATATTCATTGCAATGAAGAATGTCTGTGAGAATATCTGCTTTTCGCGTAGAGTTTTCTGTCGTAGAAAGAGCATCATCCAAAACACCCAGAATCATATCTTTGATTTCATTTGGATAAAAATCCTCTTCTTCTCCCTGATATACTATCGGCATTGCATCTACAGTATTCAATTTGGCCCGAAGTACACTGTTTTCAATCATCAATGCTTCATTTGCTTTTACCAATTCGTCTAATTTTTGTTGTAATGAATTCAAATCTTCATCAAAGGTCTCGTAAACCTGATTCATTTCTTCTTCTATATTTTTTCTTGCAATTTCTGCTTCCTGACGCTGTTGAATCTGATTGTTCAGATTTTGATTTAAAATTGCATTGGTCACACCTTGCCATGTATAGAGCAAATCCATACGCCGGATTGTCCAATATTGAATGACCTCTTTTACCACCTTTTCCAGACGAATTTCACGATTTCCTCCCAGGCTGCGATAGAGGAATCTTTTTCTCGGAACATTTTCTGTTGGATAATATATTTTGACCGCCCCGAAATCTTCTCTCGTTCCCCCGAGTATATCAATACATTCCCTGCAGCTTTCCTTACTGGCTTCTACCAATATGTGTGCCGCACCTTTTAATCTGGAGGCTAGCCAGGATGTATTCAATGGGTCTTGATTCATTTTCGTTTTGGCGATATATACAACTGGTAACATATACGAATCATTTTTATCTTTTAGTTTCATTATTACATCGATATCCTGATCTGTTACCATTATTGGAGTTCTCAGCACGGGCAAATCTTCATCCGTTGCCAAATATCCCCTTTCTATCAACAAAGTAATAAAATGTGGTGTGGAAAATGCGCCATGCATTACTAATGCATCTTCTCTGTATGTTCTCTCTAACCTTATGGAAATACGTTTTTCATTAAAATTCACTACATAATCTGTATCCCAAATAACAGAATCTTCCGTTACTTTTTCGTGACGAAAAGCAAGGATATTTTCCTCCGGATACTCTACCACTTCTAATGAAAGATTATTGCAACCGTACTTTCCTGCAGAAATACCATCCCAATTGCCCAGTTTTACTATATTTTCTTCATACTTACTTGTATTATTCCATTCTACAACAAGATTAAGAAATAACTCTTTTGTCAAAGACTCATTAATATTTAACAATGTCGAAAACAGTATCATGGAACTCCATCTCCTTCTCTTTCCCCATCACATCAACCACATCTTCTTACTTTCTCTCACAATTTATTATATATTATAAAAAATATTTATATATAATGTCAAGGTGTAATGACACAAAGCGACACAATGTTAAAAGGAACCATAAGAAATAGAAATCTCCGGTTCCTTTCCAATACTGTTCTGATGTTAATTTTTATTTTTACAGTTCCATAAATATAGCGCCTATCTATTCTTTGTCATCTTAATAATAGCCCAGGGAATAAGTACCCATCCAAGGACAGTCCCCATTGTTACTCTTCTAAATATTCTACAATATCCTGTACCTTGTGATTAATCTCACCTAAAAAGCATTCGATGTCTGTAGATACCTCTCTATATTCTCTATTACCAAGTGCAGACTGGCAAATACGAATATAGGTCTGTATGTTTTCCAAGCTATCCAATATATGCGTTTTTTTCCCTGTGAAATCATCCACGCTTTTTCTCTCCTTCCTTGTAAAATATTGAATTACAAATAAATTATAAACTACGAAATAATTGACTTCGACTACTCCCAGTAGCCATTTCTTATCCGAAGAGACTTATTGCTTGATATAAAATGTGAGTTATATTACAATGATATTCATACAGAAAAATACTTTTTTACAAATGTGAGGTGACAAACAATATGACAAACACATACCAGGAATATTTAAAAGAACCAAAAGTTCTGACTTTTGAGCAAATGGTTCAATTACATGAAGAAATGATCGAAGAAATTGATAATGACCCCGATGCACAGGAATTATATCAGGAGCTTATTGAAAGAGCAACGGATTACTCCTCTCTTCGTGCAAAATGGATTTTACTCTCCAGAGAAGAAAAACTGGAAAAAGATCCATTAAGAACTTCTTTTCATAATGCCATGATTATTCATTTCAATATGCTTGCCCGTTATTTACGCATGAAGGGCAAAAAGGCAGAATGGAGAGACCAGCTTGGATATGAAGAAGATGATCCATATTGCCGAAAAACCATTGGCGATTTTGGGTGTTATATCGTATTTATTAATAGTATTTGTGCGAGATAAACTCACCCTCTCTCGAAAAAAAGCCCCCAGATCGCCGAATGATCTGGGGTAATATACTGCTCTAAATACAGTTTTACTCCGGATAATAATCCCCACTATAGTCTCCGTCTGTTTCCACATGGAAATAATTATCCTCTTCATAGTATTGAAGCGTGGCGCCTTTTCCATAATACCATTTATAGGAACCGTCATCTTCCTGGATGCAGGAGTCAATCTCAAAATCCCAAAAAACAGTATCATCAATATTTATACTTAAATCAATATCATTATCACAGCTTACATATAAAGGAAAACCGTTTTCATTTCTATATGTAGTATCGTATGCGGAACTAAAATCTATGAATGTTACCGCTTCATTTTCGACTTTCAATTCCTCATTTTGTTCTTCTTCATTTTTTAAAATACATTTTCCACCGAATACTTCTACCTCAATGTCGGTTGCCATTTCAGGGTTAATTTCATAATAGATTCTTCCTTCCGTGATTCTGCCCGGAGAAAGTGTTCCGGTAATTAATTCTTCACCTTCAAAATAATATCCTCCCATAAAAAATTCATTTACCAATTGATTATCCGCATAAACAGAAAAATCTGTACTTGTAATATAAAGATCTGTATCACCAACATTTTCAAATGTTACCGCAATATATAAAATTGTACCATAATCTCCACTGCAAGTTCCCCAATCAGTAATGGTAAGATTTCCTTTCCCTCCATTTTCGTTTGAATATGACATCGTATCATTTAATGAAAAATAACCAGGGTGTTGTTCTGAACTGCCAACATTATCCTGCGTTTCCATTAAATATGCCATTCCAGCTGTAATTATAATGCCAATAATTATCAAAAGTGTTCTGTGCCTTGCCTTTTTCAGAACAATTGGATTAAGTACAAGGAAAAGGAGTAGACCCAAAAAAGATATTAAAAAATGTTGAGAAGAAATACCTTTTATAACCCCATATATTCCTACACCAACACCAGATAATGATATACCCCAATCTTGAATTGTCATTTTATTTGCCTTCTCTTTTTCATTATCTGGCATCTCTTCTTTACCAAAAGATTGATTCTCTTCCTCTCTTGTTTTCGCCTCATTGTCGATTTCCGCGCCACAATACGGACAAAATCTCACGTTATCTTCTATTTTCTTTCCACATTTCGTACAAATCATTTACTGTTTTACCCCTCTCTAAAAAAATATTATTATCAGTGCATTTTCATTCGTTATCACCCATGTCCTTGCTCAGTCTTTCGATATGATCTCTGACTTTTATTAATGAAATACAGACATCTTGCGTTGTTTCAGAAAAAATGTCTCTATTTCCAAGAGCAAATAGTATTGTGTTTAACTCAGCAATGATAATCTCAATGTCATTTGCTTGTTCCGTTTTCTCCATATTCCTTTTGAATCTCCTTTTTGTATAGTAATAAAACTGTGAAAGAATATATTTTCTTCCCAGATTCTCATTTTTATTTTAAAAAATCTAGTTTCCCTCGTCGACCACTCCGAGTGTCCACATATTTCATTACATTTTCTGCCTTACTATCTGCGAAATATACCCGAAACGATTTGTCCGGGAATGAAAACTCTTTGTTGAAAGAATATGTTTGTATCCGTATAATGGATTTATACTATTTTATTTATGAGGTTCATTATGGGAAAAATTACAGATGAAAACCGAAGAAGATTAGAGGCTGCGGATACCGTTGATGACATTGAATTATCCGGTATGCTTGATAATGTTTTTTGCGAAGAGCTGGATAAATTAATTATTGAGAAAGGCTTCACGACGCAGCACATTGTTAAAAATTCCTGTTTGTCCAAATCATATATCAATAAACTGAGAAATCCGCAGGAGAAAAAGGCGCTTCCGAGACGTAATACGGTGATTGATATTGCGCTGGCGCTGGATGCAAACCTGGAGGAAACGAATCGGCTGTTAAAATATGCCCGTTATCAGGAATTGTATACCAGAGACCCGGCCGATGCCCTGATTATCTGGGGATTGCTTAAGAAAAAGAGTGGAAAGGAAATCCGGGAGTTGCTTTTTGAGATGGGATTTCTTGACAGTCTGTTTACAGAAAGAGAAAAACCGTTATGAGAAACATTTCTTATGAGGAATTGATGAATCATTTTTTCATTATTCGGGAGCTTTCCGGTTTAAAAGGCAAGAAAACTCTTCTTGTTATGACAAGGAATTTTAAAAATGTACCGTTAACCTTTGTTCTAAAAGAGGTAAGTTTGACAGGTGCTCTTGTTTATGAAAACATTTTATCAATGTGGAATCCTTACATTGCGGAGGTTTATGAAGTATTTCAGGTTGAAGGAACTGATGCCCCGGAAGGGATTTCGTATTATGTGCTGACGGAATATGTATGTGCCAGTCATTCCCCTCTGGAAGAATCTCTGTCGCTCCGGGAATATGTGAAAAAGAACGGACCGCTGGAATTAAAGAATGCATTGAATATTACCACACAATTATGTGATGCCTTGATTGACTTTCACGAAAAAGGGCTGGTTCATCGGGATATCAAACCGGAAAATATCATGATTTCTGAATATGATTTGGAAAATCCCCAGATAAAGCTCATTGATTTTGGGGGTGCCAAAGAGGATAAACCGGATTCTATTGCGGACACGACTGTCATTGGCACATTAGGTTATCAGGCCCCTGAAAGTTTGTCGGAAAGGACAACAAAACGCTCTGATATTTATTCTATTGGATGTGTTTTTCAGTTTATGCTGACCGGATGTGATCCCGGATTGGCCAAATACAACAAAAACCGGGCTATCATTCATATTATCGAAAAGGCAGCCAACGAAGACCCTTCTTACAGATATTCCTCCCTTGAAAAACTAAAAGCAGCAATATCTCACGAATTAAAATTACACTTGTTTGACAAAATCCCTTTGATAAGAGAAATTCCGGGATTTCGAACTCACAATTTCGCCCATTCTGTAATTGCTTCTTTTTTTTATCTGTGTTTTTTTTCTGCGACCATTGGAATGCTTTCTGCCGGGTTATATGCTCTCTGGGCAGAATTTACATTTTTTGCCGTGTTCATTCCTCTGGTATTTCTGTTTGATTTCGGGAACCTGGTTGAATTTCTCCCGGAAGCTCTCAGACGCAACAATTTACTGTTTACATTAATACGGTATTTTTCGGTTATTTATATTGGTATTGTATTATACCTTATCAGTGCCATACAATTCTTTCGAGGGTAACGCGTTATGAAAAATGATTTTTTAATTTTACAGCAATATGATGAAAATGAATATGTAAAGGACGAACTGCATCAATTGCTGGCTTCGGATTGCTCCGGGCGAAAACGGGGTATTGGTTTGAACCATTTACTATCCACGCTGGAAACACCTTTGGCGAAAGGTCATGTACAGTATTATATTAATCAATATAGATATATAAAGCGGGCACGGATTATCAATACGTGCCGTATCCTTTGTATCATTTTCTTTCTGATTTTATGTCCCGTACTGGGGCTGGCAGGATATTTATAAAAAAGGAATTTATCATGTTTTTCACCGAAGATGACTATTACAATTTTCCAGAGAATGTCCGGGCTTTCGGATTGATTTTGCCAGTCTGGATTTGCAGGCTGGTTCCAGAACAGATAAATAAAAACCTGAAAAACCGTCCCCTCCATTCACGATGCCGCTTTTTAAGCTGGCAGGATGAAACAGGGGGACGGTTTTATTTGGTCTTATTTTAAGAAATAGTTTTACCCGAAATCCACTTTTTCAATGTTCTTTCAAGGGTATTCAAATCCAGCGGTTTGGCGATATGCTCATTCATTCCGACGGTTTTTGCCGCATGGATATCTTCGGCAAATGCGTTGGCTGTCATGGCAATGATTGGAACCTGTTTACAGTAATTCCTTTGCATTGCACGGATTGCTCTGGTCGCATCATAGCCATTCATCTTTGGCATCTGAATATCCATAAAGATGAGGTCGTAATATCCATCGGCGCAGGAAGTTATTTTATCGACAGCTTCCATACCGTTAGAAGCAGACTCGACATTCAGCCCTGTCATTTCCAGGATTTCTGTAGCAATTTCCACATTCAACTCGTTATCTTCTACCAGCAGTACCCTATGATTTGACAGATTCATGCCTTCTAACATGTACAACGGTGTTTCCTGTTTTTTCCAATCTTCCTCGCCCACAAGGGTAGAAAATGTCTTGGCCAGTCTTGAGCGGAACAGCGGCTTGCTGATAAACGCATTTGCTCCGGCTGCCCTTGCTTCCTGTTCGATATCTGACCAGTCATAGGCAGAAATAATAATGATTGGCACTTCATTTCCAACTGCTTTTCGGATTGCCCGTGTGGTGGCAATGCCGTCCATATCCGGCATCTTCCAGTCAATGATGCAGGCAAAATAATCACTTTTCTGCTCATGATGAAGTACAACCTGTTCCACAGCATTAACTCCGGTGGAAACACCCTCCGCTCTCATTCCAAGATCCTTGAGCATTCCACAGCAGGATTCGAGGCTCATCTCGTCATCATCTGCTACCAGAACATCCAGGTCAATAAATTTATCATAATGGATTTCTGCATCATCCTGGAGCTTCAGATAAATGGTCACGGTAAAACGGGAGCCCACGCCCTGCTCACTTTCAACCTTGATATCTCCTCCCATCATGCGGACAATATTTCGACTAATCGGCATACCAAGCCCTGTTCCCTGAGTCTTGCTGACATGGTCATCGTTTGCTCTTGCAAACGGCTCGAAAATCTGGTCGAGGAATTCTTTTTTCATGCCGATTCCGTTATCTTCAAACACAAATTCAAAGCAGCCGACTCTTGCTTGATTGGATGGTCTCTCTGTGATGGATAATTGAATCGTTCCGCCATCCGGTGTAAATTTAACTGCATTTCCCATCAGATTTGTAAAGACTTTCTGAATCCTCAGGCTGTCACCAATTACGGCTTCATGTCTCACACCACTGATATTCACCGAAAGCTCATGGTGATGTGCTTCGATTTGTGCACTAGTCATGGTAAGCAGGTTATCAATCAAATCCGAAAGATTGAACTCTTCTTCTACCAAATCCACTTTACCTGACTCTATTTTACTCATATCCAGAACTTCATTAATCAGACTGAGCAAATGTTTGCTTGCCTGGGTAATCTTCTGCAGGCTGTCCTGCACCCGGTCTTTATCAGCGATATGGGCGGCAGCAATCGCCGTCATTCCGATGATTCCGTTCATTGGAGTCCGGATGTCATGGGACATATTGGAGAGGAATTCAGTCTTAGCTCTGTTCGCCGTTTCTGCCGCATTAAATGCTGCCTGAAGAGCCATTTCCTGCTGACGTTCTTTCTTAATCAAATCATCCACATTTCGAGTTCCGATTACCGCTGCAAATCTTCCATCCTTTTCATGGACAAAGGAAACCCTTGCCTGCAAATATATCACACCATTCTCAGTCAGTTTTTCATAAGTAAAGGAATAATCTTTTCCAGCCTCACGCATATTGTTCAATGAAAGTTTTTCAATAAATTCACTTCGGCTTGCATCTGTAATCAGCTCTTCGGAATAAGCATAGATACCTTTTGACCAGCAATTGTCATATTTGCGGAAATATTCTTCAATGGCTCGTCCTTCTTCCTCCTCCGCACGATAGGTAGTTACAATATCTGTTTCCGGATTGACAAGAAGAACAGAATAGTATTCTGAACCGAGACCTTCAATAATCTCCCGCTGCATTTCCATCTCCCTGGTCTGTTTAAGCTGACGGCGCATCTCCTCGTCCACATCACGCAATCCCAAAATAAAGGTGATGGCTCCGGTCTTATCCACAGTTTTTACTACGTTCATTTCGTAATAATCAATAATACCATTCATATTCCTTCGATATCCGAGTTTAAATAATCCAATCTCCGGAACACGCTCCAAAAGTACGTTCAATCGGCCGAATTCCCGTAACCGCTCCTGATCTTGCGGAACAACAAAAACATCAATATATCTGGACAGAATTTCTTCATAATCACCAATCTCCAGAAGTTGTTCAAGAACCTCCGGATTGATACCGACACCATCGGTTCGATACAGCGTCATTTTCCCTGTCTTTGCATCAATTTTAAAGAGACTGCTGTACTCCCGACTCAGTGCGCCGGAAATTGCCATTTCCTCATGAAGCGCCGCATTGACCTTCTCCACTGCTGCCAGAGATTCTTCTACCTTTCTCTGCTGGGCGAGCTCAGTCTGTTTCTCTTCATTTACATTTTTAAATCCGATTACAAACTCATTTCTTTCAAGTGACGGCTTTACAAGCTGGCACTGGAAATACTGTGTTTGATTATCACGATGAACACGATAATTAAAGTAATATGCCTTTTTATCTCCCAGCAGATTATTCACACCGGATATGGTACAGACCGGAATAAACAGATGTCTGTCTTCCTCCAGCACATCATTTTCTATATAAGTTCGAATATTATCTTCATAATTGCCGGCGGCAAATTTCTGGCCATACCGGTCATTCATGGTCTGACCCATGCGATAACAGATGGCCTCACAGGTATCTGCGTTCACCGTATAAATATTTTCATATGGGATGGCAAGAGCCTGAATCAGGTTATCCTGAGATACCAGTTCTTCTTTTTCGGCCGTAATCCAGCGAAGGGTACAAAGAACCGTTTTGTTATGCCCATCCGGGTCTCTCTCAACCGGAAAAAAGGCACACTTGGTCCATCCTCCGGTTTTTGCGACATATTCCTGAACCATAATCGGTCTGAGCTTCATTCGTTCATCAAGGGTATCAAAATCCGTAAAGCTTCGCATCAATGGATTATAGGTATCTGCAACCAGTTCATCCGTCAAATGTTTAAGAGCTGTCCTGGCATCTCCCTCCTCCCCAAGCACGCGGTGAATATTGTCGATTGAAGCCAGTTCCTGAAACGTATTATTCTCTAAATCTATAAAATAAATTCCAAAGAAGACATTACTTAATGCACCAATAATAGAGGTATGCTGTTTTTCTGCTGCAAGAAGTGCTGTCAGGTTCTCGTTGGATTTCTGTAATTCCTGCTGTATCTCCAGTTCACGCATCTTTTTATCGTGAATTGTCTGAGTGGCAAAAATGACATGGGCAAGCCTGCCATCGGATGTCCGGTCTCCTTCGATAAAACAGCATTCTGTCCAGACCGGCTTATTCTCATATTCCGGAGAAATTATCACTGTACTCAGATACTCTTTTGATATGATTCGTCTTTGTCCCAGACGTTTATCCAGTGTCGACAAGTCTACAAAGGAAAGCAACTCAGCCGTATATTCCGGCATCATCATATAATGGCAGAAATAATTCAGCCGTTCCTGGGCATCTCCCATCGAACCGATGTGTTCATTGACTTCCTCCAGAGAGGAAAGTTCTGAAAAAAGCCCGGTTTCCATGTCAATATAATAGACGGATGTATAAATTTCACTCATGGACTGAATAATTTTCATCCGCTGGGATAGCTCTTTTCCTGTTTTTTTCAGTTTGGAATCCATCTGTCTTCTGGTGGAAATCTCACTGTAACAGGTCGAAGCAACCACGGAAAGTAACAGAAGGTCTTCCGTATTCCGGCGGGGATTGTCTACTCCGAGGAAACCGTTTATCACACCATCTACCACAATCGGTGCTGCCATCAGGCTCTCAATTCCCTGGGGCTCCAGAATCTGATAGGTCATGGAATCCGGACCGTAATCCTCCGCCAGGGAAGTTATGTAAAACTCTCCCTTTTCCTCAAAGGCTTCAAACCAGCACTCCAATCCTTCCAACGGGATGTTCTGCAAATTGTCAATTTCCGCAGAAACTCCCTCTCGACACCACTCGCAGGTATTGCTGGAATGCGTACCTTCTTCATTCAGTTCAAAAATATACGACCGGTCCGCATCATAATAATTCCCCAATTCTGCAAGAATGTGGTTAATTGTTTCCTCATCTTTTTGTTTTCCCAGGAAATTGCGTAAAAAATATTTAATTGCCTTTTCCTGCCTTTCTCCGTTACTCCTCTGACTATTCATGGCATACCTCTAAACTACTTTTTTCAGGATTATTTCAGACTTCCAAAGAAATACCTTCGGTTAAAAAAGAAAAAAACAGCAATATCATTACTGAAAATAAGAATTTGTTATTATTA
>JALEIY010000142.1 GCA_022769785.1 Eubacterium sp. | reverse complement strand
ATTGGAGTTCGGGTTGCCAAGAGTTTCAACATAAAGTGCTTTGGTATTTTCCTGAATGGCTGCTTCAAAAGAGCCTTCCACTTCCGGGTCTACAAAAGTTGTGGTAATTCCGTTTGTCAGAGGTAATGTATGTGCCAGCAGATTGTAGGTACCTCCGTAAAGAGTTTTGGAAGCTACGATAGGCTCTCCGGACTTTGCCAGCGCCTGCAAGGTATAGTTAATCGCCGCTGCTCCGGATGCAACTGCCAGAGCTGAAACTCCACCCTCAAGGGATGCAATACGCTGTTCAAATACATCTTCTGTCGGGTTCGTCAGTCTTCCGTAAATATTTCCTGCATCCCGAAGACCGAAGCGGTCGGCTGCATGCTGTGAATTATGAAATACATAAGATGAAGTTGCGTAAATCGGAACCGCTCTTGCGTCCGTTGCAGAATCTGCCTGTTCCTGTCCGATATGTAACTGTCTGGTTTCAAATGCCCAGTTTTTAGAATCTTTTATATTTGCCATGTTTGTTTCCTCCATTTTCTGTTTGATTTTGTTTTTCTTAATTTCTGTATTCATATTATCATGATAGGAATAATATGTCTAATACGCAAAAAAAATATCCAGTTATAAATTAAATCTATAACTGGATGATTTTATTTCACTATTCAATATGTAAGCAGTCCTTGAGCTTCTCCACATACAGCTCACCCATCTTGCTTAATATCGTGTTTTTTCTAACAAGATACCCAATCTCCATGGTACTGTTCGGATTCTGCTCATCATCCCGAAAAGGAACCGCAATAAAGTCATTGCCGTTGAGCTCCTCACATATAAGTCCGGAGCAGAGCGTATATCCATTGAGTCCCACCATCAGATTCAGCATTGTTGCCCTGTCATTTGCTTTTATCATCTGCGGATATTCATTATCCGACAGAATCTCTTCTGCAAAATAAAAGGAGCTGTTATCCCCCTGTTCAAAAGCAAGGCAGGGATATCCCTCTAACTGCTTAAAGCTGATGGAGGGCTCCTCAGCAAGGGGATGTCCTTTCCAGATATAAACATATGCCTGACATTCAATAAGATGATGGAACTCCAGATTCGCCGATTTCAACAGCTTTTCTATTGCTTTTCGGTTGAAATCACACAGATACAGAATCCCCACTTCACTCTTCATCGTACTCACATCGCTGATAACTTCCATGGTCTTCGTCTCCCGGATTGCAAATTCGTATTTGGACATATCAAACTCTTTTGCCATATCCACAAATGCTTTGACCGCAAAGGAATAATGCTGGGTAGATACTCCGAATTTCTTTTTCAGGGAGCCACCTTTTCCGTATTTTTCCAGCACATTTTCATATTGTCCGTAAATCTGCTTTGCATAAAGCAAAAATTCTGTTCCGTCATTGGTCAGCGTAACGCCCCGTCCGCTTCGGTTAAACAAAATGATTCCCAGTTCTTTTTCCAGCTCCTTCATGGCACTGGTCAGAGAAGGCTGCGATACATAGAGCTGTTCCGCCGCTTTATTCAATGATTTCGTTTCTGCAATTGTAATCAGATAGTTTAGCTGTGTCAGTGTCATTTAATGATTCCCCGCCTGTCATAATCTTTTTCCATATTATTGCAATAGCTCATCGGAATATATTGAATTCCGCCATCTTCCTGTACATCAGAAATCGGTACAAAACCAAGCTTTTTGTACACTTCAACTGCATATAAGGATATTCCTCCGAATAGTGGTTTATACAGTATACCACAAAAAAACAGAGAGCGCTCATGTGAACGCCCTCTCGTAATAATCGGAACAAATGCCGGACAGCTTTTCAGCCTCACTGTGTTTGAGCCATCTGTCAAGGAACGGCTGCCCGCCACTACCGGCTTTCATATTAAATTCTATTTTACTGTTTTCAATCTCTTCCTTCGTGAGATTCAGAACATTATTCAATAGCAAATCCACTATTAAACCTCCCTCTAGATTGCCCATTCAGCAGATAAAATGTTTGGTATTTCCGACTCCGAAACTGGATGATATCCTATTCCAAAGAGATTATCTAAGACTCAAAACCATTCCCAGAAATCTATTATTCTCTAATCTTCTCTCTTCACATAGGTAAGTTCAATATCATATCCCAAAGTCTCCATCATCTGCACGAAGGTCTTATTTACAACTCCGTCTTGCTTTTTAATGATGCGATTTACATACTGACCTGTGGTTCCGATGTCCTCAGCCAGCTGTGCCTGGGTAAGTCCGTTTTCTATGCACTTTACTTTTACATCTACTTCTATATTATTCTTTACCATATTCTCCGCTCCCGTCAGCATTGATTGATTAGTTCTAACACAATTAAGATAATTTATTATACCATATATTTTGTATAAAGTCAATATTTTACGCATAATATACATATAAATCTCAAAAGAAAAACACCCTGCATTTCTGCAAGGTGCTAACCAGAGTGATATGAATTATGGTGCAATATAGTTTTTACGGTAATTTCTTTCGACATCAACTTTTGCCCCGGACTTGAATTCAACATCAAATCTGTCATCATATACTATAACCTTTTCAATCATTTTTCTTACAAGCTGCTCGTCATACTCTTCAATCTCACACTTTTGACTGTCAAGGAAA
>JALEIY010000140.1 GCA_022769785.1 Eubacterium sp. | reverse complement strand
AAAGTGGCTTATGCTCATCATAAAGATGACCTGATTGAAACAATGATGATGTCTTTGATATTCGAAGGTCGACTTCACACTTTCTCTCCTGTTACATTCCTTGACCGAAGTGGATTAACATTGATTCGTCCACTCATGTATCTTTACGAGGGAGACGTAAAAGGATTTGTAAAAGAAAACGAACTTCCTGTTGTAAAAAGTCCTTGCCCTGTTGACGGAACAACCAAAAGAGAATATGCCAAAGATCTTGTGAATCAGCTTAACCGGGACCATCCAGGAGCGAAAGCCAGAATGTTCCGTGCTATCATAAATGGGCTTGTGAATCAGCATTGTCCTCCTGTTGAAAAAACAGTAGAGAAAAAGAACGAATAACGCAAATTTTCATGTTGTTATTTAGCGAGATAACGGCATGAACGCATGTTATTTCCGTTTTAATCCCACCAAGAGTACGTTTTCTTATATTTCAGCATTGTTTTCATGTATCTAGATGTTATTTATATAAATAACATTTGATTTTCAGATTATTTGTGGTAGAATATAATTACTTAATTGTAAATTGGTTACAAAGGAGAGGGAGCATCATGCAAAACGCCAGTTATTCTGATCAAATTAATATCGAAAACGAAAAAAGGCTTCGCAAACTCTGCCGCGACTTACCTGCCTTTTGCAAAGAATTTTTTCGTGGTATAGAGCCTACTACTTCCTCCAGAACACGCATTGCTTATGGGTACGATTTACGAATCTTCTTCCGTTTTTTAGAAGAAGAATATCCGGATTTGGAAGAAGGCCCGGTTAAATCATGGCCGGTTACTGTTCTTGACAAAATATCTTTGACTCAATTAGAAGAATATCTTGATTATCTGAAATTATATGAAGACCCGGAAAACAAGGTTCATTCTAACGAGGAGCGGGGAAGGATGCGCAAAACAGCCAGTATTCGTTCTTTTTACAAGTTCTTTTATCGTAAGCAGCAAATCAGGAATAATACCGCCAGCCTTTTGAATCTGCCAAAAAAACATGAGCAGGCTATTATCCGTCTGGAGGTTGATGAAATCGCCAAATTACTTGATTCTGTTGAAAACGGTGATAAGCTTACACGTTCTCAGCAAAAATATCATAATAAAACCAAAACCAGAGACCTGGCAATTCTTACTCTCCTTCTCGGGACAGGTATTCGTGTTTCGGAGTGTGTTGGACTTGATATTACCGACCTGGACTTTGACACCAACGGTATGAAAATCCATCGAAAAGGAGGAACTGAGGTAATTTTATATTTCGGTGACGAAGTTGCAGAAGCTCTTTTGGATTATCTTGATGAGCGCGAACTCATCACTGCCCGTGAAGGCTCCGAAGATGCACTTTTTCTTTCTATGCAGCGAAACAGAATCAGCGTCCGAGCTGTTGAAAATCTTGTAAAAAAATACTCCCGTACTGTTACCACATTAAAGAATATTACACCTCATAAGCTTAGAAGTACATATGGCACGCAGCTTTATCGGGAAACCGGCGATATATATCTTGTTGCCGATGTACTTGGACACAAAGACGTAAACACCACAAGAAAGCATTACGCTGCAATCGAAGACGAACGGCGAAGAAAAGCCGCCGGGAAAGTACAACTTAGGGAACATTCAAAAGAATAACACAGAGGATAAAACAACACCACGCTTTCCTTTCATTTTTTATAATATTAAAAGCGTGGTGTTTTCTTTTGTATATTATCATATTGCCGCACTAGAACGATTCCTCTTATCCCACACATTGGGATCGAAAACAAATCTCTGTCAAATTTATTGTAATGCAGCTTCTCCGAAATGAGAAGTTCCCGGGCCATATGTCAAAGAACTTATTGTGCTGCAGAAGCAACATCATCCGTTGGAAGTACTGTATAATAAGGAATCATCAGATATTTTCCTGCAGTAATCGAATCATCTTCCAGTTGGTTGCAGCTTTTTATCTCACGAATATACTGACGGATGTCCGAAAACCCCGGATTCATATTATTTTTTGCAATCGTCCACAAGCTATCTCCCTGCTGTATCTGCACAACTTTATACTGAATCTCGCTTAAATGCTGGTTCGCATTCACCTCAGAGCTTTCCGGTCGAAGTAAACCTGAGAAAGGACCTACTACAAGTAAAGCAATCAGAAGAAAGGCTGCAGCAAAAGAGAAAAAAGAGCTTCGTCCGGTTCTCTCCGAGCGGGATGACGTTCTGCCAGCTTTTCTTTTGCCTCTTGTTGGTGAGGAACCTACGGTTCTTTTATGACTTCTGTCTGTGCAGCTTCTATGTGTGTTATTATCTGATAATCTATCTCTTTTCATCATATCCAATCCCTCCATTATAATCCTTCGTAAATACAAACCCAAATCAATTTAACATCTTATTCTTCCTCCATGGCCGGAAAAACAGAAACCAAATCATTTATCGAATGTGCGTTCCAAAACATATGTTTCGTACATTTGTTTGTATTATACAAGGCAAACATTTGTTTGTCAATAGTAAAACCCAAAAAATCGAAAATATATTCGAAAACACTTGTTTTCCTTTTCATAAAATGATAGAATAAAGAAAAGTAAACGTACGTTTGAAAAAGGAGTCAGATATGAGTTACGGTAAAATCAGCGCAAAGCAACAGGAGATTCTCACATACATTAAAGAATCCATTTTGAACCGCGGTTATCCGCCGGCTGTCCGTGAGATTTGTGAGGCTGTTCATTTAAAATCCACGTCATCCGTTCATTCTCATCTTGAGACACTGGAAAAGAACGGATATATCCGTCGTGACCCTACAAAGCCACGTGCGATTGAGATTATTGATGATAATTTTAATCTCGCAAGAAGAGAAATGGTTAACGTTCCTATTATCGGCACTGTTACAGCCGGTGAACCGATTCTTGCCATCGAGAATATCGAAGGATATTTTCCGATTCTTCCGGAATTCATTGGTAACCGCCAGACTTTTATGCTGAAGGTTCGTGGAGAAAGCATGATTAATGCCGGTATTTTGTCCGGCGACTATATTCTTGTGGAAGAGACACCGGATGCCCGCAACGGACAGATTATCGTTGCACTTCTGGATGATTCTGTCACCGTGAAAAGATTCTACAAGGAGAACGGTTACATCAGACTGCAGCCGGAGAACGACACGATGGACCCTATCATTATTCCTGCTGATGCACCATTTTCTGTTGTCGGCAGAGTAATCGGACTGTTCCGTTCTTTTAAATAATCCTTTATTTGCGCATTTGATTTCAATTTTTTATAATACAACAAAAGCATCGAACCCTTTTTAACCTGCTTTCATCGTCGGATTATCTATCCAACTTCAGGAAGAGGTTTGAGGTTCGATGCTTTTTTAACGGAAATAAATCATTCCCTATAATTCTTCTTTTGTAATCTGTTTTCCATCTCTCCAGATTCGTTCCAGATCATAAAACATTCTGTTCTCACGGTCAAAAATGTGAATGATAATATCTTTATAATCCAACAGAATCCAGTTTGCACTCTGGTAACCTTCAATCTGTTTTGGTTCATATCCGGCTCTTCCCAGCGCATCTTCCGCACTGTCGGCCATTGCCTGAACCTGGTTTCGGTTACTTCCACCTGCAATAATAAAATAATCTGCAAGAACAGAAACTTCACTGATATCTAAAATCGTAATGTCTTCCGCTTTTTTATCCTCAAGGGCATCAACGGCAAGACGCGCCATTTTTTTTGATTCTTCCATGCAAACGTCCTCCATTTCTGAAATGTATTTGCCGCCATCAGGAAGCGTTTCCCGATGTCTGCTTATAAAATTCCCATGTTTTCTGTGTCATAGGGTCTGTTACACTTTTCTTTGATTTAAGATATTCCACCGTGTCCTTTAAAATCAGGCAAAGACACTGGTCAATATCAGCAAATGCAAGCTCACGGACCTCACAAAGGTCCGGCGCCTGGTTTCGATTTGGTTCTATATAATCAGCAATAAATACTATTTTATCAAGCAGCGACATATCCGGCTTTCCCGTCGTATGCCAGGTAATTGCTGATAAAATCTCTGCATCGGTAATCCCGTATTTTGTATGAGCAAAGCAGGCACCTAGTCTTGCATGAAGCAGCTCCGGATTCTTCTTTTCCCATTCAGATACCGGCATTCCGAATTTTTTAGAATATTTCAGCTTCTCTTCGGAAGAAAGATATTTTGCACAATCATGAAGCAGCCCTGCCATTCTCGCCTTTTCCATATCTGCTCCATATCGGAGAGCCAGACAGGCCGATGTATATTCCACTCCCATGGTGTGCTCAAATCTTTTTTCGGAAAGGAGCTTTTTTAAGTCTTTTTTAATCTCTTCTCTGTTCATCAACGCTCCTGTCCAGGTACAATCCATTGGCATAAATATAGTCCGAAACCTTTTTCGGAAGAAGATAACGGATACTTTCGCCCTCTCTCACTCTTCTGCGGATATCATTAGAAGATATCTCAAGGCTTGGAGAATTCAGCTGATAAATTGTCGCCTCATATTTATTTTCGATATATTCAATCTGACTCTGAAGGGCACCGGATGGTCCACCCCCTCTGCCGGCAACGACAATCACTGCCATGTCAAGAATCTTTGCCGGCTCTTTCCAGGACTCAATATGATAAAGGGAGTCGGCTCCCATAATAAAATAGTAATCACAGTCCGGATTGGCTTTTGTCAGATTTTCCAGTGTTTCCACCGTATATGTTGTCCCATCCCGATTCAGCTCTTCTTTTGAAAAACGGAAATGATCATTATCCTCTATGGCCAGTCGGACCATTTCCACTCTGTCTTTTTCCGTGACAGAATTTGTCATTTTTTTGTAGTAGGGATTTTTGTTGGGCATAATCAGAACTTCATCAAGGCCAAACTGATAAAACGCCGTTTCAGCCAGAAGAAGATGTCCGAAATGAATCGGATTAAATGTTCCGCCCATGATTCCTGTTTTCCGTCTTTTTTTCATTTCAACACCTGTTTACGGCAGTGTAATCTTGCTCTTTTCTTTCGCCTGTTTAAATAAAACAATCTTTTTGCCGATAACCTGAACCACCTGGGAACGAGTGCGTTCCGCAAGCACTTCGGCAATCTCTTTCGGATCATCCATACAGTTTTTCAAAACAGAAATTTTAATCAGCTCTCTTTTTTCAATCGCTTCCCGGACAGCTTCAATAACCTCCGGTGTAAGAGATGCCTTTCCAATCTGAAAAACCGGATCAATATTCATAGCAAGACTTTTTAAATAAGCTCTTTGTTTGCTTGTCATATGATTTCCTCTTTTCCTGATATTTATGTAACTGTACCGGGTAGTTCCCCGGACAGTTACCGGTTTATTTATAATAGTCAAATTCCAGATTATATAATTTAACAGTGTCTCCTTCTTCGATGCCCAGAGCCTCAAGACGCTTTAACACATCATTTTCTTTCATAAATTTCTGGAAAAATTCGAAACCTTTCTCAGATTCCAGATTCGTGTATCCAAGCATCCTTTCCACCTTCGGACCTTCTACGGTAAATACTCCCGGAGATTCCATAGCCACAACAATGGATTCTGCCGTTTCTTCCTCCATAAAGTCAGGAACAAACTCCGGCTCAAATTCCATCGGTTCTTCCGGAAGTTCTTTTAAAAGGTCATTTACATACCAGAGAAGCTCTTTTACACCCTTTCCGCTGACTGCAGATATCGGAAAGACCCGGATTCCCTGCGGTCCGAATTCTTCCTCCAGCATTTCTACAATGACTTCACAGTCCTCCTCTGTCATGGCATCCACTTTATTGGCAGCAATGACCTGAAGACGTTTTGCCAAATCTGCATTGTAGGATTCCAGCTCTTTATTAATAGCGCGAATATCCTCAATCGGGTCTCGCCCCTCCACGGAAGCAGCATCCACAAGATGAATCATTACCCTTGTTCTTTCAATATGGCGCAGGAATTCAAATCCAAGACCAACTCCGTCCGATGCTCCTTCGATGATTCCCGGGATATCAGCAATAACAAATCCATTACCCTCCGCCAAATCAACCACTCCCAGATTTGGACTAAGAGTTGTAAAATGATAATTGGCTATTTTCGGCCGGGCATTGGTTACCCGGGAAAGAAATGTGGATTTTCCTACATTCGGGAAACCGACAAGACCGACATCGGCAATGACCTTTAACTCAAGGTCTACCCACAGCTCTTTGGCATCCTGTCCCGGCTGCGCATATTTTGGTGCCTGCATAGTGGATGTGGCATAATGGTGGTTTCCTTTGCCTCCCCGGCCTCCTTTTAGAAGGACTACCGGTTCTGTCCGGTTTGCCATATCAAGAATTACCTTCCCGGTTTCCGCGTCTTTTATGACCGTTCCTGCAGGCACTTTTAATACCATATCCTCTCCGCTTGCTCCGGTACAGCGCTTTTTAGAGCCTTCTTTGCCGTCTCCGGCACAATATTTTCTTTTATGACGATAATCTACCAGGGTATTTAAGCCCGGGTCTACTACAAAAATCAAATCACCGCCCCGGCCGCCGTCTCCGCCGTCCGGTCCGCCATCGGGTACATATAATTCCCGGCGAAAGCTGACATGACCGTCTCCGCCTTTTCCGGAACGAATAAAGATACGCGCACGATCCGCAAACATCTCACATGCACTTCCTTTCTTTTTATGATAAACGAAGGCTTTCATTATAAGACCTTCGACAGGTGCATAAATCAAAAAAGATTTGCCGCACCATTTATTATATAAAGAAAGCGGCTTCAAATTCAAATATGTTTTGAAGCCGCCGATAAACAAGATATCACATTATGCTACTGGATATACAGAGCACTGTTTTTTATCTCTGCCTTTTCTTTCGAAACGCACAACACCATCCACTAATGCGAAAAGTGTATCATCTCCGCCGCGTCCAACATTAACGCCTGGATGAATCTTTGTTCCGCGCTGTCTGTAAAGAATGTTTCCAGCTTTTACAAACTGTCCGTCTGCTCTTTTTGCACCAAGTCTCTTAGACTCAGAATCACGTCCGTTCTTTGTAGAACCAACACCTTTCTTATGTGCAAAAAATTGAAGGTTCATTTTCATCATGGTCGTTACACCTCCTTCGTTATAACCTTTAACCAGGTATCATACTCATACGCAATCTCCTCCACTCCCAGTTCATAAGAACGCATCAATAATTCTGCTTTCTCACTGAGAGGAGCCTGAAAAGCAATCTGAATCAGTCCGGAATCCTCGTCCTGAATCAAATCAAACCTGTCTTCTGTAAGTCGCTCCAGGCTATTGACCAGATTAATCGTCAATACGGAAACGGAACAACAGACAAGATCTGCGCCTTCCTCCACGCTTTCAGCATGACCCAATACCTGAAGACCTTTAAACCGACCTTCCGGTTCCTTATAAAAAGTAATACAAATCATAAAAACCCGCTCTCCGAATCATGCGGACAAACATCCGCAATGGTAAGTATTCTGTGAGGGTGTGCATATCCTGAAAGGATTATGCGTTGATCTTTTCGATTTTAACCTTTGTATATGGCTGTCTGTGGCCCTGTTTTTTGTGGTAGCCTGTTTTTCTTTTGTATTTGTAAACGATAACTTTTTTCGCTTTACCGTCTTCAATTACAGAAGCTTCCACTGTTGCACCTGCAACAACAGGATCACCCACTTTAACTTCATCACCACTTACAACTAAAACCTGGTCAAATGTATAAGCAGAGCCAGCTTCAACGCCCAGTTTCTCAACTTTGATTACGTCGCCTTCGCTTACTTTATACTGTTTACCACCTGTTGCAATAATAGCGTACATATGGCACCTCCTAAATCATTACTCGCCAGTTTTGGTGTTCTTAACGAAACTTAAACCGAACTGTGCGGCATACAGATGATATTTTAACATCTAATCTTTTTTGTGTCAATAATAAAATAAATTATTTTGTAAAAATCTCCAAAAAATCCGTTGAATGTTCCCTTGTAAACGAAAAATCTCTGCTTTTTTGTCGAAATGTTACAAAATTATTAAAACCCCTTAACATATTGAAACATTTATGATA
>JALEIY010000089.1 GCA_022769785.1 Eubacterium sp. | reverse complement strand
ATTTACGGTTACATAATTCGTAATGTTGTGGACAAGCGGTGTTGTTTTCTTCACATTATCCATTAATTCTTTAAACATAGATTCCTCCTTCTAAATTCAAGAATGCCCCGGCGTTCTTACGGCGAGATGCGCATCATGAGTTAGCATGACAAAATTATATAGCGTATTTTACGCAATCTGCCGGAGGCTTTTAACAAGGTCGGAGCTTTCTCCGACTGGATAAAAAAAACGTATGGATACCAGCGTATACATACGATAAAAAATAATCCTGTGCTTCCCTACGTTGGCATTATCCAAATCAGGTGAAAGGTCGAAGCAATGCAGCTTCCTCTCAGCCTGCTTATGCAAGCTCCCTTAGTTCTTTTGTTACTCTACCACCTGCCGGAGACACTGTCAACATGAATCCCTTCGATAAAGAAAACTCTTTTTTCAGAAATATTTTTCATACAATGCAGACAAATGGTACAAAATTATGTATAATATAAAAACAGAGGGTAAGAGAGGACAAATTATCACAGAAAGGAATGAAACGATATGGCAACAATAAAAGTGACAAAAGCAACATTTGAAAAAGAAGTTCTTCAGGCAGATAAGCCGGTGCTGGTTGATTTCTGGGCAAGCTGGTGCGGCCCTTGTAAAATGCTTTCTCCTGTACTGGAAGAAGTGGCAGCGGAGACCGATGAATTTAAAGTCTGCAAAATCAATGTGGATGAGGAAGAAGAGCTGGCTGCTCAGTTTAATGTAATGAGTATTCCGACTCTTATTGTAATGGAAGGTGGAAGTCCGGTTCGTAAATCCGTAGGTTATATCGGAAAAGAAGAAGTAAAGAAGCTGGTTCTTGGCTCATGATAAAGGTCTGGATTCTCCGGACCGATTCTATGGGAGATCCCCTTGGACAGCATGACTGGGAAAAACGAATGACAAAAGAACGATGGGAGCATATAAAGAAGCTGCCCCGCCCGAAAGACCGGATTCAGAGTGCGGCAGCGGGATTGCTTCTATCCCATGCGTTAAAAGACTGCGGGATATCTGATGTATCCCGCGGTTTTTACCGGGGAGAGGATGGGAAACCTTTCCGGAAGGATATTTGTTTTAATCTCTCTCATTCCCGGAATCGTATCGTCTGCGTTGTTTCTGACCGTCCGGTGGGCTGCGATGTACAGTCAATTGTTTCTGAGTCCGATCATTTTCTTTCCCGTTTTTATTCAGAAGAAGAAAGAACTTATGTCTGTCGTGCTGAAAGCCGAAAAGAAAGGGCCCGTCGATTTACCCGGATATGGACGTTAAGGGAAAGCTATGCGAAAATGACGGGGGAAGGAATAGTAAAAACCATGGGACGGATTTCCATTCGTATGGGACAGCCGGTCAGAGTATATGACCGGGGGATTTTACAGCCGGTCAAAATGTTTCTCTGTGAGCAAAATGATGCAGTAATTGCCGTCTGCGGCAGCGAGATGCCGGAGATGTTATTTGAGACAATCTGGACAAAACTTTGACGGGAGTGGAAACATTGACATTTATTCCCGAAGAGAATATAATTTTAAATATTATGGCTTTATCATATTTTGCCAGAGTAATGACAATATGCCGCGGGGCATACTGAAACAGGGAGGATAAAATGGTAGAACAGTCGAAAATCAGCGCCATGATGGAAGGCAAGGAATTTACCGGAGATAATATTAAAAAAATGTATCAGATGGTTCAGGGTGCTTCAGAAGCAGAGGAGAAGACAAAAGTAATGAAGCATTCCGTTTTTTTTGTCGGACAGCTTCCGCTGGGAGAAAATCACCAGGTGGATATTCGCCGGACCCAGACAATGATCGGAGCCGACGTCCCTACAGAAGAGGTGGAAGAATGTCTGAATTGTCTTCTGGAAGGACTGACGACGCAGAAGCTTTTGCTTCAGAAAGAAGACGGTTCCTATGAGGTGAACACCAAATACGAAAAGTCTGTGATAAAGGTGAGAAAGATTGTAAGAGCCTGGGAGATGGAGAAGGAGAAAGAACTGGAATCCGCTCTTCCAAAGGCAAAAAAAATGTATCAGATGGGAACCAAGTATTATCATGCCGGTGATTATGAGCAGGCAGCGGCCTGTTTTATGAATACGGCGCAGATGGCAGAGTATCGCATGGGTTATTACAGCCTTGCCACCATGTATCGCGATGGAAAAGGTGTTGACCGGTCTTTGTCAAAAGCACTCCATTATGCCAGAAAAGCGGTGTGCCGGGGCGCACGTATCGCAGAAGCTCTGGAAGAGGAGATTATGAAGGAAATGGAAATATAACAGAAAGGAACAGGGATTTCATGAAAAAGAAAATCATAGCCGCAGGTTGTTCCATGCTGCTTTTTGCAGCACTTCTTGGCGGATGTAATACAAGCAAAAAGGCGGCAGAGGCCACCACAGAGCAAAAAGATGCTACGGTAACCGTAGATTATGGCAAAGGACTCAGTGATGATGGAAGATTGGCAGATGTAGATCCGGCCCAGTATGTAAAAAGCTGTAAGTACAAAAAACTTGACGTTGCCAAAGACCAGGTGACTGCTTCCGACGATGAGATAAACAGTCAGATATCTGCGCTGGTTCAGAGCTTTACGGTTACAGACCGAAAGGTAGAGGACGGAGATACCGTTAATATTGACTATGTCGGAAAAGTAGACGGCAAAGAGTTTGACGGAGGTTCAGCAGAAGGCTATAGTCTTGTTATCGGCTCCGATACTTTTATTGATGGGTTTGAGGACCAGATTATCGGTCATACACCTGGCGATTCTTTCGATGTAAAAGTAACCTTTCCAAAAGATTATCAGACAGAGGAGCTGGCAGGAAAGCCGGCGGTGTTTGAGACAAAGCTGAATCATATTGTACCAAACCTGGATAAAGATATTGATGATGCATTTGTAGAAACGAATCTGAAAGATTCCTATGGTTTTGCTTCTGTAAAGGATATGAAAAAACAGGTGAAGGAACGTCTGAGTGAACAGAAACAATACAATTATATTCTGAACCGGATTGTGGAGGAGTCAGAATATACTGAGATTCCTGAAAACCTTGTCAATGACCGCCTCGACCTTCTTCTGGAAGGAATTGAAGCCCAGATGTCCATGCAGGGTAATTCCCTGAAAGATTATCTTACAAATCAGGGATATGAAGATGAGGAAGCTTTCCGTGAGGCATACTGGACAGAAGCCGAAGATTCTGTAAAAATGTTTTTGATTGTAGATTATATTGCTGACAAAGAAGACATTCATGTTACGGATGATGATGTAAATGATTATTTTCATGGAGAAGATATCTCCGTTTATACCAATGTTTATCCGGACAGCTACATCAATCGTACGGTATTAAACAATCTGGTAGTTGAAAAAGTTATGGCGGGTGCCAAAATAAAATAAAAAATAAAAGAAAACCGGAGGTCCCTGCCAGATGCAAAGAGCCTCCGGTTTTTTGGTTTATGAAAGAATCCTGACAGAAAAGACCTGCTTTACATTCATGGCAGAATTAGATATAATAAAACTGTATTATTCTGTAGAGTTGGAATAATGGGGTGGAAGATATGAAGGTATTGTTATCAGATATTTCAAGAAAAAACGGATATATGATCATAGACGTATTTTATTCTGTGCTGTCGGCGATGAATTATCCCGTAATTGCGCACAGTGATAACATGCTGCGTTTTATGGATGTGGATGAAGGTTTCAAAATAACAACACTTCAGTATGATTTTCGCACCCGAAAAGTAATGATGGAATAGATTTTGGAGGTTCTTTTATGAAAGACTTAAACGGATTAAAGAGGGTTCTTTTAAAACTGTCCGGAGAAGCCCTTGCAGGAGATAAAAAGACCGGCTTTGATGAGGCGACAGTTCTCGATGTGGCCGGTCAGGTGAAGCAGGTGGTGGATTCCGGAGTGCAGGTGGCCATCGTGATTGGCGGAGGTAATTTCTGGAGAGGACGCACCAGTGAAAATATGGACCGGACAAAGGCAGACCAGATTGGTATGCTTGCTACAGTAATGAACTGTATCTATGTTGCCGATATGTTTCGTCATGTCGGTATGAAAACGAAGGTATATACACCTTTTTCCTGCGGTGCATTTACAGAGCTTTTCTCAAAGGATGATGCAGTCAGCCAGCTTGAAGAAGGCGTGGTAACATTTTTTGCCGGAGGAACCGGACATCCGTATTTCTCCACAGATACTGCAACGGCGCTTCGTGCCATTGAGATTGAGGCGGATGCGATTCTTCTTGCCAAGGCAATTGACGGCGTTTATGACAGTGACCCGAAAGTAAATCCGGATGCGGTGAAATATGACGAGATTTCACTGGATGAGGTTCTTGCGAAGAAGCTTGGAGTTATCGACCTGACTGCCACGATTATGTGCCTGGAAAACAAGATGCCGCTTGTGATTTTCGGACTGAATGAAGAAAACAGTATCGTAAGAACCATGAGCGGAGAGTTTAACGGTACATATGTGACCGTATCCTGAGCCGATTTTATGACATCCGGCCAGCGGATACCGGAATTATATGAAATCATTGACAAAACAGTGCGATTGTTGTAAATTATTGATATATACAGACTGTGCCGGTGAAGACTTTTCAGGTGGAGGGAAATAGCCGGGCAGAGGATTTTGGAGGACGTATTTATGATCGAGAAGTATACAGAGAAGATGCAGAAGTCTATTGACAATCTGGACAGAGAGTACAATTCTATCCGTGCAGGAAGAGCCAATCCACACGTGCTTGACCGCATCAGAGTTGATTATTACGGCACCCCGACACCGCTTCAGCAGGTAGGTAATATCACCGTACCGGAACCGAGAATCATCTGCATTCAGCCTTGGGAGAGTTCTCTTCTTAAAGTGATTGAGAAAGAGATTCTTCAGTCCGATATCGGTATCAACCCGTCTAATGATGGAAAGGTGATTCGTCTTGTGTTCCCGGAACTGACCGAGGAAAGAAGAAAAGAACTGGTAAAGGATGTTAAGAAGAAAGGAGAAGCAGCCAAGGTTGCCATCCGTAATATCCGTCGTGATGCCAATGATTTTCTGAAGAAGGCCAATAAGAACAATGAGATTACAGAGGACGAACTGAAGGAACTTCAGAATAAAGTCCAGAAAGAAACCGATAAGTTCATCAAAAAAGTTGATGAGAATATCGAGAAGAAATCAAAAGAGATTCTTACAGTATAATAAATTTACGCAGGATAACATCAGCCAAGCAGCCGGTAGACTGGCTGCCTGGCTTTTTTTACCGGAGGAAGTTAACATGGAAAAAGAGATTAACGGAACCGTTTATCAGATCCCGCAGCACGTTGCCATTATTTTAGATGGTAATGGCCGTTGGGCAAAAAAGCATTTTATGCCAAGAAATGTAGGTCATTCCCAGGGAGCCAAGACTGTGGAGCAAATCTGCGAGGATGCCTGGGACCTTGGGATTAAATATCTGACAGTGTATGCCTTTTCCACGGAGAACTGGAACCGTCCGCAAAGTGAAGTACAGCTTCTTATGAAGCTGTTGCGGAAGTATCTGATAGATTGTATCGAAAGAACCTCAAAAAATAATATGCGTGTCCGTGTAATAGGGGAGAAGTCCCGCCTGGATGACGACATCCGGACAGCGATAGAGGAGCTTGAAGAAGTGTCTGCTGCGAATACAGGACTTAATTTTACCATTGCGCTGAATTACGGGAGCAGGGATGAGATTACCCGGGCTGTGAGAAAGATTGCCGGGGAATGCAAAGACGGAAGCCTGGTACCGGAGGAGATAACAGAAGCACTGATTTCTGCCAGACTGGATACCGCAGAGCTTCCGGATCCGGATTTAATGATAAGAACCAGCGGAGAGCAGCGACTTTCCAACTGGCTTTTATGGCAGCTTGCTTATACAGAATTTTATTTTACAGATGTGCTCTGGCCGGATTTCAATAAAGACGAATTAATTCGCGCAGTTCAGTATTATAATACTAGAGAACGAAGATTCGGCGGTGTGAAGTAGGAGGCGAATTATGTTTAAGCAACGATTAATCAGTGGGATTATTCTTGTAATTCTTGCATTTATCACCCTTTATCTGGGGGGGACGGTGACACTTTTAGTTACCGCGGCGATTTCTCTTGTGGGAAGCTATGAACTTCTGAAGGTCATCCAAAAAGAGAAATCAGCACTTGGTGTGATTATGTATACCGGGACGATACTGTATTATATGCTTTTATGGCTGAATCTTGATCAGTTTACAGTGCCTCTTGCACTGCTTATTCTGATTATGCTGTTTTCGGTTTATGTATTTACATTCCCGAAATATGTGATTTCCGATGTCGCCATATCGTTCTTTTCCTTTTTTTATGTAACGGTTATGCTTTCGTGCATTTATCGGATTCGTGCCCTCGAGGATGGAGCATATCTGATTGTTCTTGTATTCCTTAGTGCATGGGGAAATGATACGCTGGCTTATTGTGCCGGAAGACTGTTTGGAAAACATAAGATGTCACCGGTTCTGAGCCCGAAAAAGACAGTGGAAGGCGCTGTGGGCGGCGTGCTTGGTGCAGGTCTTCTTGGTTTATTATATGGGATTGCCGCTGGGCATTTTATTGCTTCAGAGTACAGTCTTATGGGAGTATTTGCGGTTGTCTGTGCAGTGGGAGGTCTCATTAGTATTGTGGGAGACCTGGGTGCTTCCGCAATTAAAAGAAACTACGAAATCAAAGATTACAGTAATCTGATACCGGGGCACGGCGGCATTCTTGACCGTTTTGACAGTATTATTTTTACGGCTCCGATTATCTATTATCTGCTTGTACTGGTGGTGGGATTATAATGATGAAAAAACTTGCAATACTTGGCTCAACCGGTTCCATCGGGACGCAGACCCTTGAGGTTGTAAAAGAACATCCGGATGAACTGTCTGTTGTGGCTTTGGCAGCCGGAACGAACAAAGAAAAACTGATGGAGCAGATTAAGGAGTTTCATCCGCTGGCAGTCTGCCTGGGGGATGAAAAGAAGGCGCAGGAGCTTCGACGTGAACTGGCAGGAACAAAGACAGAGGTATACAGTGGCATGGAAGGTCTGATTGCCATAGCCGGTATGGAAGAGTCTGATATTGTTGTAACTGCAGTGGTAGGTATGATGGGCATTCGTCCGACCATGGAAGCCATACGCCGGGGAAAAGACATCGCGCTTGCTAATAAGGAAACCCTGGTAACGGCTGGTCATCTGATTATGCCGATGGCAAAGGAGCATGGCGTGAAGATTCTTCCGGTAGACAGTGAACATTCCGCAGTGTTTCAGTGCCTGCACGGAGCAAGAAGACAGGATGTGGATTCCATTCTTCTGACCGCATCCGGAGGTCCGTTCCGGGGAAGGACAAAAGAGGAGCTTATGCATGTAACGCTGGAGGATGCATTGAAGCATCCGAACTGGGCGATGGGAAAGAAAATTACAATTGATTCTTCCACGATGGTCAATAAAGGGCTGGAAGTCATGGAAGCTCACTGGCTTTTTGATGTGGATTATGACCGGATTCAGGTGGTTGTACAGCCACAGAGTCTGATTCATTCCATGGTACAGTTTGTAGATGGAGCGATTCTTGCACAGCTTGGCACCCCGGATATGAAGGTGCCGATAGAATATGCACTGTTTTATCCACAAAGACGGAGTCTGTCCGGCGAGCGCATTGATTTTGGCCGTTTGAAGGACATTACCTTTGAACAGCCGGATATGGAAGTATTCCGGGGACTTTCTCTTGCCATAGAGGCAGGAAAAACCGGCGGCAGTATGCCAACTGTATTTAATGCAGCCAATGAAAAGGCAGTTGCCATGTTCTTAAATCGTCAGATTGGATATATGGATATTGTAAAGATTATTGAGGAGTGTATGGAAGCCCACACGGTTCAGGCGAATCCGTCACTGCAGCAGATTCTTGACACTGAACAGTGGGTATATCAGTTCATTGAACGTTAGAAAGGATGTAACATGATAAAAATAATTCTCGCAATTCTAATATTCAGTGTTATTGTGATTATTCACGAGCTGGGGCATTTTCTGCTGGCAAAAAGAAACGGTATCTGCGTGGAAGAGTTTGCCGTCGGAATCGGCCCGACCTTATTTGGAATTCAGAAGGGTGAGACAAAATATTGTGTCAAATGCCTTCCGTTCGGGGGATGCTGTATGATGCTTGGGGAAGATGGAGACAGCGCCGATCCCCGGGCATTCGGGAGTAAGTCAGCCAGGGCAAGATTTGAAGTCATATTTGCAGGACCATTTTTTAATTTTATTCTTGCATTTGTGCTTGCCATATTTGTAATTGGCATGAGCAGTCCGGACCCGGCCGTAATCGGGAAGGTGGAAACGGACGGCGGAGCTTACGAGGCGGGGCTTCAGGAAGGCGACCGGATTGTGAAATTAAATGGTTCAAGGATTTATCTTTTCCGTGAAATCAGCCTTTATAATTTTATGAATCAGAAAAATCCGGAAGTGGAAGTGACTTATGAAAGAGACGGACAGAAAAATACGGTTCTCGTCACTCGCCAGAAGAGCGAGGGAAGATATGCCCTCGGAGTAGTCAGAAAGGAATGTCCGGTTCCGGGGCCTCTTGGCATTTTAAAATACAGCCTTCTGGAGGTTCGTTATCAGATAAAGTCCACCTTTATAAGCCTGGGTTATCTGTTTAGCGGAAAAGCATCGGTTACCGATTTGTCGGGACCGGTGGGAATCGTAAATATGATTGGAAAAACCTATGAGAGTTCCATTGTTTACGGGATAAAACAAGCAACGGTTTCCATGATGAATTTCGCCATTTTGTTAAGTGCAAACCTTGGTGTGATGAATCTTTTGCCGCTGCCGGCACTGGATGGAGGACGACTGGTATTTATTCTTCTTGAGATGATTCGAAGAAAAAAAATTCCGCCGGATAAAGAAGGAATGGTGCACTTTGCCGGAATGGTTGTTCTGTTGGCATTCATGGTGTTCATTATGGCGAATGATATCAGAATGATCTTTTTTACATGATAACAAAAGGCTGTTGTCATCGGATAAGAACTGCGAAGGAAAAGGCAGTAAAACCTGCTGTTTTTGAGAAAACGGCTGTTTGTTCGATGCGGCAGCCTTTGCCTGTATCTATCAGGGAAAGGAGAAAATATGTACAGAGATAATACAAAAGTAATCCGAATTGGAGACCGCTGTATTGGCGGAGGAAATCCGATTCTGATTCAATCCATGACTAATACGAAAACAGAAGATGTAGAAGCTACGGTAAAGCAGATCCTTGCGCTGGAAGCAGCGGGATGTGAGATTATCCGTTCTACAGTTCCGACACCGGAAGCCGCCAAAGCTTTGGGTGAGATTAAAAAAAGAATTCACATTCCGATTGTTGCCGATATTCATTTTGATTACCGGATGGCTCTGGCAGCCATGGAAAACGGAGCGGATAAAATCCGTATCAATCCGGGAAATATTGGTTCCCCGGAGAATTTAAAAGCAGTGGTTGAAAAAGCAAAAGAACGCGGCATTCCGATTCGAGTTGGGGTAAACAGCGGTTCTCTTGAGAAAAATCTTATCGAAAAATATGGAAAGGTTACAGCGGAAGGTCTTGTGGAAAGTGCTCTTGATAAA
Source organism: Eubacterium sp. (assembly GCA_022769785.1). GTDB lineage: Bacteria > Bacillota > Clostridia > Lachnospirales > Lachnospiraceae > Anaerobutyricum. The sequence goes on along the minus strand of JALEIY010000089.1, from coordinate 3,610 downwards.
GTGCGTATGATTGAGGAAATGGGCTATGATAACCTGGTGGTCAGTATCAAATCTTCCGATGTGATGATGTGTGCAAAGGCGCATGAGATGCTGGCACCAAAATGTCCGTATCCTCTTCACGTGGGTATTACAGAAGCGGGAACAGTATTCAGCGGCAGCATAAAGTCTGCATTGGGACTGGGACTGATTCTCAGTCAGGGTATCGGAGATACTATCCGGGTTTCTCTTACAGGAGACCCTGTCAGTGAGATTGCCGCAGCAAAACAGATATTGAGAACACTACAGCTTCGAACCGGGGGAATCGAAGTGGTATCCTGTCCGACTTGCGGAAGAACCAATATTGATTTGATCGGCCTTGCAAACGAAGTGGAGAAGATGGTGACAGAATTTGATCATCTGAATCTTAAAGTTGCCGTGATGGGCTGTGTGGTAAACGGCCCTGGAGAGGCAAAAGAAGCCGATATTGGAATTGCAGGAGGAATCGGAGAAGGTCTTTTGATTAAAAAAGGAGAAATCATAAAAAAAGTTCCGGAAACAGAACTGCTGATGACGCTTCGTGAGGAGCTTGCCAACTGGGAAACACACAAATAAACCGAAACCACCGCAAAAAAGTGGTGGGATACTCGGGTGAATGCAGTCTGATTTTTTCAGACAGATATCATGTAAGGGGTGAAAATATGTCTCTCCGACTGATTATGGGAAGCAGCGGGCAGGGCAAAACGGTCCGGGTGATTGATGAGGTGATTCGTCAATCCGCCGAAAATCCATCAAAGAATTATTATATCATTGTTCCGGAGCAGTTCAGTCTGGAAATGCAGAGAAATCTTGTGGAAAGACATCCGAAAAAGGGATATTTCAATATAGACGTTATGAGTTTTTACAGGATGGCGTATCGGGTATTTGAGGAATGTGGTTATACACCTTCGGATATTCTGGAGGATCTTGGTGTCACATTAATCCTGCGAAAGCTTCTTTCAGAGCATGAGGATGAGTTCCCCGGATTTAAACGGAGCATGAAAAAAGCAGGATTTCTTGATGAACTGAAATCCATGCTTATGGAATTTATCTGTTATGAGGTTGGATGGGAACAGGTGCAGGATACTGCCGGACAAATGGAAGAATATCCTGCTTTATCCCGAAAATGTGATGAATTAGGTAAAATATACGAATATTTCGTAAAATATATGAAAGACCGGTTTATGGTGCCGGAACAGATTCTGGATGTTTTAATTGATTTCCTTCCGGATTCTGCGTTGCTGCATGGGGCAATCTTTTATTTTGACGGATTTACCGGCTTTACCCCTGTACAGCTGCGCTTTTTGAAGGAATTACTGCCCTATGCCGGTCAGATTAACGTTACGGTAACTTTGCCGGCACAAAAAGGGATGCCCAAGGCACCGACGGACCGGGAGTTCTTCTCCTTTTCGGAAAAAAATGTAAAGGCTTTACTGAAGATATGCATGGAAGCCGGAGTGGAAGTTGAGGAACCGGTCTGCCTTTGTGAAACGACGGCACCCCGTTTTTTAAAGAGTCCGGAGCTTAATTATCTGGAAAAAAATCTGTTTCGGGCCGGAAGTGCAGGCTGGGAGAAAGAGCCGGAAAACATACGGATTACTCTTTGTCGAAATCCCGAGATGGAGGCAGAATACATACTTCATAAAATTGAGCAGTATGTCAGACAGAAGGGCTATAGATACCGGGATTTTGCTGTTCTGACGGGCAGTGTAGAGGAATATATATCTGCCTTTGAAAGAAAAGCGGAGATTTTAAATATTCCTCTGTTTGAGGACAGCCGTAAAAAAGTTTCCTATCACCCTGGAATTGAAACTCTTCGCGCTCTGTTTCACCTGGTACAGATGAATTATTCTTATGAAAGTGTGTTTCGGTATCTTAAATCCGGGATGAGCACTTTATGTGATGATGATATTGACGAGCTGGAAAACTATGTGCTGTACGCGGGAGTGCGGGGATACTCCATGTGGAAAAAGCCATTTACCAGAAGACTTACCGGAAAAGATGATGAAAAACGGCAGAAGCTTGAAAAAATGAGGCAGTGTCTTATGGAAGAGACGGAAGAGTTTTATCTTCTCTGGAAAGATGACCGCAAAAATGTCAGAGAGAAAATGACAGCGCTATATGAAGTTATGTGCCGGTTGAATTATTGGGATAAGCTGAAGGTAATGGCTGATGAAGCACGTGGGGAAGGTGATTTTGTCCGGGAAAAAGAATATTCCAGCCTATTTTCGCTGCTTGTTGAGCTTATTGATAAAATCGTAGGAATTTTTGGAGAAGAATATGTGTCGGCAGCAGAGTTATCAGAGATTATGGATGCGGGTATGGATTCCATGGGCCTGGGTGTCGTCCCATTATCCATGGATCAGCTTGTTCTGGGAGATTTAAAGAGGACGAGACTCCCCGATGTAAAAGTTTTGTTCATTGTTGGCTTCAATGAAGGCTCCATACCGCAAAATCCCGGAGAGAACGGGCTTATCAATGATAATGAAAAAGAGATATTAAGAGAATGCGGAATTGAATTATCCGGTGGGCTGGAAGAAAAAGCCATTGAAGATGAATTTTATATGTATCTGGCGTTTACAAGACCGGAGGAAGAACTGCATTTTACCCTGTCGTCACTGGGAAGAGATGGGAAAATGGTGATGCCATCTCCTGTTATGCGCAGTATTCGCCGGATATTTCCGAAGCTTTCTGTGCGGACCTTTCCGGGAGAAGAGCGAAGAATGTATTTTAATGCCGAAGACAGCAGGGAATATCTGATTGAAGGCCTGAAAAAGCTTGAGACAGTCCCGGAAAAGATTCCGCAAAAAAAGGCATATGGTATGCTGCTGAATTACTGGCGGGAAAGAGAAGAATTAAATCAGGAACTTCACAAATATTGGGAAGAAAAAAATGGAATAAAAAAAGTGCTTCCATTGAGTCCTTCAGTGACAAGAGAGCTTTTTGGCGAGAATCTTCATGGAAGTGTCACAAAACTGGAAAGATATGCGGCATGTCCGTATCAGTATTTTTGTACCTATGGTCTTGAAATAACAGAGAGGGAACAGTATGCTGTCTATCCTGCGGATATGGGAAATATATTCCATTATGCCCTGGAGAGTTTTTCAAAACGTCTGAAACAATCCGGTTATACCTGGAAAAATGTGCCCGGACAGATTGTGGAAGTACTGCTTGATGAGGCAATTTCAGATTCACTGGATAAAAAGCTGAAAGAGGTTTTTGAAAGCAGTGCCAGAGATAAGTATAAAATAAAGACAATTCGGAGGATTCTTTCCAGAACAATAGAAATGCTTCAAATACATTTGAAGAACAGCAGCTTCTGGCCGGATCGTTTTGAACTTCATTTCGGCAAAAATGATTCCATGGAGCGAACGAAACTTCAGCTGGGCAATGGAGCAGGGATGAATCTGGAAGGCTTTGTGGACCGGGTGGATATCTGTGAAGAGGATGAAGAGATATTGATTCGGGTCATTGATTATAAATCGGGGACAAAGCAGTTTGATATTAATGATATGTATTATGGCCTTCAAATGCAGCTTGTTGTCTACATGGACGCAGCCCGGGAAATTTATGAGAAGCAGACTGGGAAAAGAAC
>JALEIY010000073.1 GCA_022769785.1 Eubacterium sp. | reverse complement strand
GATAGTGTTGGATTAAAAGAAAAGAAAGATATTTATCCACATCAGCTTTCCGGTGGCCAGCAGCAGCGTGTGGCAATCGCAAGAGCGCTGATGCTTCAGCCGGATATTCTCTGCTTTGATGAACCGACTTCTGCATTGGACCCGGAGCTGACCGGAGAGGTTTTAAAGGTTATTCGTGGCCTTGCTCAAAAACATACGACGATGGTTATTGTTACTCATGAGATGCAGTTTGCCAGAGACGTGTCCGATAAGGTGCTGTTTCTCGATAAAGGCCTCGTTGCTGAATACGGCACTCCGCAGCAGGTATTCGAGAATCCGAAAGAAGAGAGAACAAAACAGTTCCTCGAGCGTTATTTTGAAAATTAATCCTTTGGAAAAGAAGGATGTACTCCTTTCATAAAAGCCGGATACCCGAAAAACGGCGGAACAATCTTATTGTGTCCCGTCGGGATTCGGATATCCGGCTCTTTTTACCGGAGAAAATATATTTTATAAACCGTATTCCATGGCCAATTCTTTAAAAACAGGAAGTGCGTTTAAGATTCTCTCAGTCGGGACACAATATGCAATACGAAAATGTCCCGGACAGCCAAAGATATCACCTGGAACTACCATGAGATTTTTTCCTCTTGCCTTTTCACAAAATGCGAAAGCATCCGGTTCCGGAGAACGCGGAAACATATAAAATGTGCCGCCGGGTTCTACACAGTAATATCCGTAATCTGAAAGTGCTTTATATAAGATGTCCTTGTTTTTTTCATAAATGCTCAGTTCAGCGGTATCCATACAAACCCTTGCAGCCGTTCTCTGCATAAGTGAGGCCGGGCCGTTTTGACCAATAGTACGGGAAATCTGCGGACAGATTTCGATAATGCATTTTCCTTCTTCACATTCCGGATTGACAGCCAGATAACCGATTCTTTCCCCCGGAAGAGAAAGGGATTTACTGAAAGAATAACAGGTAAGCGTATCTTTGTAATGATTGGCGATGTAGGGACTGTCTGTACCGGAAAAAACAATGTCACGGTATGGTTCGTCGGAAATCAGATAAATTGGATGTCCGTATTCTAAAGACTTTTCTGTCAGAATCCGGGCCAGATGGTCAATGGTTTCTGTGGAATAAACAACACCCGAAGGATTATTCGGGGAATTAATCAGCACAGCGCTTACAGAAGGTGACAAAAGCCGGGTAAACGCTTCAAAGTTAATCTGGAAAGAAGCCGTATCGGCAGGAACAAGAGTAAGCTTCAGCCCTGCTCCGGCGGTATATGGTTTGTATTCCGAAAAACAGGGTGCAAAGGTAATCACTTCATCGCCGGGGTTTGTTACGGCACGAAGAGCGTGAGCCAGGGCGCCGGCAGCCCCGATGGTCATAAAAATGTCTGACGCCTGATAATGACAGTTAAAGTTTTGATTTAAAGAATCGGCAATACTCTGTCTTACTTCCATAATTCCAAAACTTGGACTGTAACCGTGAAGAGTCAGAGGGTCAGCCGAAGCGAGAAGTTCGGAAATCGTTTCGTTGACGGAAGCCGGTGCCGGAACAGAAGGATTTCCCAAACTGAAATCATAAATGTTTTCCGGTCCAACTTCTTTCGCTTTTTCCAGTGAATACTGGAAAATCTCAAAGATAATATCTTTTTCAGAAAGCATGCCGGTATAAGCCTGATTAATCATAATGCCTCCTCATTTCTATATGTATTTCTGATTCCTGCTGATTATATCACATATTTCCGGAAAGAACAAATATACGGATGTGGCATTGACGAAAATACATAATTTTACTATAATAATGAAACAGCGCATAAAACGAGAACGCTGTACCAGAAAGGAAGATAGGTTATGGAGAATTATTCGATTATTGTTCCTCCGTATACGGTGGGACCGGATTCTTATAAAAAAATACCGGAATACTGTTCCTTATATGGCACAAAAGCCGTTGTCATTGGCGGCAAAAAAGCCATGAACGCAGCCAGAGAAAAGATTTGTGCTGCCATAAAGGACAGTACGGTGGAGATTCTCGATTTTTTATGGTTCGGAAAAGAATGTACCTATGAGGCGGCAAAAAGCCTGGAAGAGATTCCGGCAGTGAAAGAAGCGGATATGATTTTTGCAGTAGGCGGCGGAAAGGCAGTCGATACCTGTAAGCTGGTATCTATTGATTTAAAGAAGCCATATTTCGCATTTCCTACGATTGCATCCAACTGTGCGGCAAGCTCCGCCTTATCCATTGTATATAACGAGGATGGCTCATTTTGTGATTTTGTACATTTCCTTGAATCTGCAAAGCATGTATTTATTGATACGGAGATTATCGCCAATGCGCCGGTAGAATACCTCTGGGCAGGTATCGGAGATACCTATGCCAAGTATTATGAGGTAAGCATTTCCGCCCGGGGAGAGAAACTTGAGCATTATAAGGCCATGGGAGTACATATGAGTAAGATGTGCATGGAAACATTGATGGAACATGGTGCTCAGGCCCTGAAAGACAATGAAGCAGGGAAAGCATCTTACGACCTGGAGCAGTCTGCGTTGGCAATTATCATTACCACGGGCTGGGTATCCATGCTGGTGGCAAGAGACCACACCATGGATTATAACGGTGGTGTCGCTCATGCTTTCTTCTATGGTCTGTGCAATCTGCCGGGATTTGATGAGGACCATCTTCATGGAGTGGTTGTCGGCTTCGGAGTGCTTCTGCTTCTGATGATTGACCACCGGGAAGAAGAGTGTAGAAAACTTATTGCATTTAATAAAACCGTTGGACTTCCAACTTCCCTTGCTGATATCGGAGTAACTATAGAACAGGTTGCACAGTGTGCGCCGGCTATGACGAAGGATGAAGATCTGGAACATTATCCGTATCAGGTTACAGCAGATATGATTATAGAAGCTGCGAAAAAGCTGGCAGTCTGACCGAAGAAAGGAGATTCTATTATGAAAGTAAAACCAATAGAGATTACATCAAAAGAACTGAATCCATTTCAGATGATTGGAAGAGACTGGATGCTCATTACTGCAAAAAAGGGAAATATTGTCAATACAATGACGGCTTCCTGGGGCATGATGGGCGTATTCTGGGGAAAAGATGTGGTGCAGGTAGGTATCCGTCCTCAGAGATATACAAAAGAATTTGTGGATGCCGGTGATGTTTTTACTTTGACCTTTTTTGACGGAGAGAAAAAGAAGGAGATGAGTTACCTTGGTTCTGTTTCCGGAAGAGACGAGGATAAAATTACCAAAGCCGGCCTTCATGTAGAAGAAGTGGACGGCGCTCCGACTTTTTCCGAAGGAAAGATAGTCATTGTATGTAAAAAGTTAATGGAAACACCCCTTAATCCGGCTGATTTTAAGGAAAACTGGAGTGAGGAAATATGGTATCCGGCCAAGGATGATCATATCATGTATACTGCAGAGATTCTTGCCGCTTACCGGATAGAAGAATAATTGCCGTAAAACGGTGTATATGGAGGTGTTATTATGTATGGTTATGGAATGTTCTGGGATCCGACGTATATCCTTGTAATAATCGGTGTCCTCATTACTATGGCGGCTTCCGCCGGTGTTAATTCCACCTATGCAAAATATCGTAAAGTCAACAGTATGTCCGGGCTGACCGGAGCAGAGGCAGCCGAAAGAATTCTTCACGGAGCCGGTATCTATGATGTAAAAATCGCTCATATTTCCGGTAATCTGACCGATAATTATGACCCGAGAACGAAGGTGCTGCATCTTTCTGATTCCACTTTCCGCTCCACTTCGGTGGCTGCCATCGGTGTGGCAGCTCATGAATGCGGTCATGCGATACAGGATGCAAAGGATTATGCTCCTCTACGCATTCGTGGCGCGATTGTGCCGGTTGTGAACTTTGGTTCTGCCCTTTCCTGGCCGGTGATTTTAGTAGGAGTATTATTCAGCTTTAATCATTTTCTGATTACTCTGGGCATCCTTTTATTTTCACTGACCGTATTATTCCAGCTTGTTACTCTGCCGGTTGAATTTAATGCGTCGGGAAGAGCCCTTCGTATTCTGCGTGATTCTCATATTCTTTACGATGATGAGGTGAATAAGGCGTC
>JALEIY010000064.1 GCA_022769785.1 Eubacterium sp. | reverse complement strand
ACCCTTCCTGCCGACATCACTCGCGTCAGGATCCGAATGAAATTCCAGAGATTTCTCTCTGTTGAATTGAACGTTCAAGGTTGTTTTGTTATTCAGTTATCAAGTTTCGCTTTGTTGCCGTCTCATCAGCAACTCGTTTATATTATCACAGTCATTCGAGCTTGTCAAGAATTTTTTTAAGTTTTTCTTTCGATTTTCTTTCGAAAATCAATCTCTCATGCGCGACGAAGACTATATTAACACAGACGACATAATACGTCAAGGACTTTTTTAATATTTTTTCTCTTCCACATTTTACCGAAAATCAGAACATTCCGGCAAAATATTTCCCTTCTGAAATATCTTCGGATAATTCTTTTTCAGCCGCTGCATGGTATGCGAGTCCGTTCGAAGACAAATCTGACCACTAAGCTTTTCAAACGCATTCCGATGAAGTTTTTTCAGTCTTCCTCCTTGGGCGTCAATCTCTTTCAGACATACATCCCCGGCAAATGCTTTTTCCCCGATTTCCCGGAGAGCCGGCGCACACAGTCGCCTGAGCTTTGCACAATTTGCAAGCCCATATGCCTCCAGCACGCTCACAGAAGAAGGCAGAGTAAGCTGTTTCATATTATCGCATTTTTCAAAAGCATACGAACCGATTTCGTCAATCCGGTAATAATAATCTCCCAGCTTTACCTTTTCCGGTACCACTACCTTTTCCTCTCCCGACGCACAAAAATGTCGGCAAATGACCGTACCGTTTGTGCCGGAAGGATTGTTTATCTCAAAAATATGTCCATCCTGAGAAAACTGTTTTCCTTTTGGATTCGCATATTCAAAGGAAGCAAAAAGACTGCCGGATGCCTCAACGTAGTCCGGATGTTTTTCCCATACAACCTCATATCCTTTCTTCTTTAAATCAGGATAAATAATTTTATCACCAAAATGATACTGAGCGCTTTCTACCTCTTCTCCTTCCAGGAAAAATGAAATGGTATACTCATTATAAACACTTTGAAAATGTGCATAGACCTGCAGATTCCCGGTTACCGAGGAGAAATCTCTGTCCCAGCCCTCGAAAATATAATGATACATTTCATCCGATTCTTTTTCCGGCTCCTGCGGTGGATTTGCCTTTTCTCCATAAAAAACAGTTTCTTCTTTTAAGAGTGAGCCGTCCTCATGATAAAATGAAACACGAAAACTCTTTGTTTTTCTTTCAAACAGGGCTTTGGCATTGGTATCTCCCTGTATAGATTCCAGAGAACAGTTCCACCCTTTAAAAATATACTCGTATCTGGCGGTATCCTTTTTCACCGGATGGATATCAGCCTTTGCCGCCTCTCCATAAGGGACAGACTCCATGCCCAAAAGCTTCCCATCTTCATGAAAATACATCACCAGATATTTTTTTGGCACTTTTTTATAAACCGGCCGGAGAACCAGATTCGTTACAACCGAAGAATAATCCGTATCCCAACCGTCAAAATGATATTCAAAATGTTTGGAAGCTTCTTTTTTTTCCGGAATTTCCGGAGGAACTGCGGCACCTTTGTGAGGCACAAAAGAAGTTTTTAACACATTATCATTTTCGTCCTGAAACACTACAATATGATTTTTTCTTATTTTTTTCTTCTCTGCCATCCAGTGCCTCCTTTTTGGGCATCATTCCTTACAGATGTCCGCGTATTGCCCGCCTGTAATCCGAACCAGGTCTTCCGGCCGGCAATCAATCTGCGTCCCGATTTTACCTCCACTCACCAGAATCTTCGGATTATCTGCCGCTGTGATATGATAAGTTGTCCGATAGCTTTTTTTCATTCCGACCGGGGAACAGCCGCCCCGGATATATCCGGTTACTTTATTAATGTCTTTCACCGGAATCATTTCCACCGATTTTGCACCAACGGCTTTTGCAGCTTTTTTCAAATCAAGCTCTCTGGCTACCGGTATGACAAACACAAAATATTCTTTTTTATTGCTGACTGTCACCAGCGTTTTAAAAACATAATCCGGATTCTGACCGGTAAGCTCTGCTACGGTAACTCCATCCACCGCATCCTTTCCGTGCGGATAGGAATGTGCCTCATAAGGAATCTTTTCCTTCTCCAGAATGCGCATTACGTTTGTTTTTGTTTCCTTCATGGTAAACACCCTTCTTCTATTATAAATGTATAAAGATAATCTGTCCCCGAATCAGGGATTTCCTTTTCATTATAAATAGGTCTTTCCTGTTATTCAAGGAAAATTTTTATCTGCGAAAAACCGGCAGGAAGCCCAATGCCGCCTGCCGGTTATGATTACTGATTCAGTTCTTTTTTAAAGGTCCGCACATATTCTTTTGCCACATCGGTACTGAAATCATTTTCTTCCATTAACTGAATAAAATAACTTCCCACGATACAGCCGTCTATGGTATCCTTCAGGTTTTCCACATCTTTTGCGGTTCGGATACCAAATCCCATCATCACAGGAACCGGTGACTGTTTCTTTACATTTTCCAGATAGTTTTTTACATTTTTATGGAAATCTGCCGCCTGTCCGGTTACTCCCATGGAAGATACACAATAGACAAATCCCCGGGCATTTTCCAGGATATACGGAATCCGGTCACCGGACACCGGAGAAACAAGCTGAATAAGAATCGGTGCATTTTCTGTTTTTTCCAGGATATCCGTCAGTTCATCCTGCTCTTCCTTCGGAAGGTCCGGGATGATAAGGCCATCCACTCCAACGGCAGCACATTTTTTGGCGAATGCTTCGAGGCCGTAATAAAGAATCGTATTATAATACATCATAAATACAATCGGAATGTCGCAATCTTCTCTGACTTCTTCTACGGCAGTAAAAACCTTTTTTAAATTGGTTCCATTTAAAATCGCGCGATAAGACGCATCCTGAATCACCGGGCCGTCTGCAGTCGGGTCAGAAAACGGAATCCCCAGTTCCAGAATATCCGTACCTGCCTCTGCCTGTGCCCGAATCAGGGCTTTGGTGGTCTCCAGATTCGGAAGACCTGCAGTCATATATGTGATAAATGCTTTTTCTCCTGCTTTTTTCAGTTCCTGCATTCTGTTTTCAATACGATTCATTTATTGATACCCCCTGTCTTTAAAATAATCCGCAATTGTATGGACATCTTTATCACCACGTCCGGAAAGATTCACCACAATTATCTGATTCGGATTCATGGTTTTTGCTTTTTTGAAGGCATAAGCCAGTGCGTGAGCACTTTCGATTGCCGGGATGATTCCTTCTTCTTTACAAAGTTCCAGCAGGGCTTCCATGGCTTCATCGTCTGTAATTGAAACATATTTTGCCCGGCCGCTGTCATGAAGAAATGCGTGCTCCGGTCCTACGCCCGGATAATCAAGACCTGCGGAAATTGAGCTGGCAATCTGGACATTTCCGTCCTCATCCTGCAGAAGATAGGAACGCATTCCATGGAGCACGCCTGCTTTACCGACAGAAAATGCACTGGCGTGTTTTCCGGTCTCAATTCCAAATCCGGCAGCCTCTACACCGATAAGCTCCACATCTTTCTCCTCGATAAATTCCGCAAACATTCCGATGGAGTTGGAGCCACCACCTACACAGGCAATCACGCAATCCGGCAGTCTTCCTTCCTTTTCCAGAATCTGTTTTTTGGTCTCCACACTGATAATCCGCTGGAATTCTTTTACCATTTCCGGATACGGATGCGGGCCTACGGCAGAACCAATAATATAGAAGGTATCCTCTGCTGTTTTTGCCCATGTACGAATTGCTTCATTGGTTGCATCCTTTAATGTCCGGCTTCCGGTCTTCACACATTTGACCGTTGCGCCAAGCATTTCCATGCGGAATACATTCAGGGCCTGACGTGCCATATCCTCTTCACCCATATAAACGGTACATTCCATTCCGAAAAGGGCTGCACCGGTAGCAGTGGCCACGCCATGCTGTCCGGCACCGGTTTCTGCTATGACTTTTTTCTTTCCCATTCTTTTTGCCAGAAGAATCTGTCCGATTACATTATTAATTTTATGTGCTCCGGTGTGATTTAAATCCTCTCTCTTAAGATAAATCTTTGTACCGTATTTTTCACTTAAACGCTCTGCAAAATATAACGGTGTTTCCCTTCCGACATATTCTTTAAGGTAATAATTATAATCCTCTATAAATTTCGGGTCCTTAATTGCCTCTTCAAATGCCTTTTCAAGCTCGGCCAGTGTATTCATAAGAGATTCTGATACATACTGACCTCCAAATTCTCCGTAATATGCGTTACTCATCATTTCCTCCATTCCGCAGCCTTTAATGGTGCTGCATTTCTTATAAATTCTTCTATTTTTTGTTTATCTTTTCCTGCAAATTCCATTCCCTGTGGCGTATCATACTCAACTCCTGAACTTACATCTACGACATCGGGATTTACCTGTTGTATTGCACTTCTTATATTAGAGGGATTTAAACCTCCTGCAAGAATCAGCATCTTTTGATTTTTTTCAACATTTTTTAGTACATTCCAGTCAAAAACTTTTCCTTCCCCCGGATTACTTCCGTCAAAAAGAATCCCTGCAATTTTTGGCATATCAAAAAGCTTTGAAAGCTTATCTTTTAGTTCTCTTTCACTGTTCTGCTCTCCTACGTTTACTGCCCGTATTATCGGGATACCTGAGGCATTATAGACCTCTTCACTTAAATTTCCATGTATCTGTATGTAATCAAATCCAAGCTTTTCAATAATTTTTAACTGCGAAATGTCAGGTGAAACTGTTACGGCTACTGTCTGTGACACACCATGAAACTTTGCTCTTTTTATCAGTTTCTCCGCCGTTTCCTCATTAACATTTCTTTTGCTTTTCGGAAAAAACATTACCATTCCGGCATATTCTGCGCCGTACTCAGCTAATATATCTATTTCCCGCTCCTGCGTCAATCCGCATATTTTAATTTTTACATCAGCC
>JALEIY010000039.1 GCA_022769785.1 Eubacterium sp. | reverse complement strand
TTCCTAATAATATAATAAGAAAAACAATTATTATCTTAATATATTTACTAATTATTTATTTAATAATCAATTTCTGGAAATTTTGGAGTACCAGCAACGATATTTCCTTCAATACCAGCGTGATTTGTTCCTCTTAAAATTTTAAAGGTACCTTTATCCCCCCAGTTATCATTCCAAGAGTTAACACATTGCCAATATTTAACTCCATTTTCAACTCCCCATCCAATAATTTTAATAGCATGACCTCCAAGTCTTGCTCCAGAGACATGTAGGTAAATACCTTCATGATAAAGAACAAAATCTTCATATACAGTGAAAGCAGCTTCAACAGATCCATTTTCGTATATTTCAGTCATAATTTTCTGTTCATTATTCGAAATATAATATGAATCGTTCTCAGCTTCATCGTTTAAGAAAAAACGAAAATGTTACCGTGCTTACTCTGGATCGGCTTTGCAATATCCTGTCCTGTGAACTGGATGATATCGCAGAACATATTCCGGATGATAATGACCATTTTTAAACTGCCCCGGTGGGCAGTTTTTTGTTTTTTGACGTACATTTCCCGGACAGGAAACATTTTATGGAATAATAAAACAAAGAGCACCAACCTTTTCCGTTGATGCCCTGGATAATTTAAGATTCAATTACTAATCACATTTTTATTTCTTTACATACTATTTGATACATTCTTCAATTTTGTGATAGACCTCAGAAAATGACAGGTCTTTCTCCCGGCAAATTGCCGCCACACTCTCGTATTCCGGATAACCCCGCAATCCATCCGGAGTGTGACACATTTTCACCTGTACCCTTCCAAAAGGAGTGTCAACCATCCTGTTCTCCCTTTTTAAGACAGTGCGATTGCAGCGGATTTTTCGAATTCCGATGGTTGTGGTATGTTTGAAAATGATTTCTTCCATAAGTGAAACCTGTTCCTTGTCACAGATTACATTTAACTGCCATCCGGGACGGTTTTTCTTCATATAAACAGGGGTGTAGTGAACATCCTTTGCTCCCGCTTCAAACAGCTTTTCCATGGTATATCCCAGAACTTCCCCGGTACAGTCATCCACATTGGTTTCCAGCTTTATTATTTCATCTTTTTCATGGTCTGCATCTTCAATAAGCATGGCACGGAGGATACTCGGCCGTTCGTATTCCCGTTTCCCGGCTCCGAATCCGGTTTTTCGGATAATAAAACGTTCCGGAAGTTTTCCGGAGGTTCGGATTGCTGCGGCAATCGCTGCTCCTGTCGGAGTCACAAATTCTCCGTTGCATTCCATAATGTGAAGGGGAATCCCGGAAGCTTCCAGGATATTGGCCGTTGCCGGAACCGGAACCGGTAAGATTCCGTGCTGACAGCGCACCGTTCCTTTTCCTTCACAAAGCTCTGTTATGATTACCTCCTTCACAGACAGATTATCAAGACATACTGCTGCAGCCACAATATCTACAATAGAATCTATCGCCCCAACCTCGTGGAAATGAACCTGTTCTTTTGGAACAGCGTGGGCTTTCGCTTCTGCTTCAGCCAGAATATCAAAAATCCGTAATGCCGTTTCCCGGCTCTGCGGTGACATTTCCGTCTGATTTAATATATCCGTTATCTCTTTTATTCCGCGATGAAGATGTCCCTGTGCATGCTCATGGGTATGCTCATGCTCATGCGCATGTCCATGTTCGTGGCTGTGCTCATCATTATGCTCATGAAAATGTTCGTGGCTGTGCCCATGATGATGCTCATGGTGATTATGACTGTGAGCCTGCCCCGCCTCATGCCCGTGGAGATATTCCATGTCATGATCGTGATTCTCACAGGCTTCATCCAGAATCACCCGAAAATCACTGCAGTCAATACCTGCCTTTTTTACCCTGCTGATTTCTGTTCGAAAGCCTTTTGCCGGGATGCTTTCCAGTACTTTTTGAAGCACTTCGGCATCTGCCCCCAAATCGAGCAGAGCCGCTACGGTCATATCTCCGCTGATACCTCCGTTACATTCCAGATAAAGAGAAGTACCCTGTATTTTACTCATTTATCTTGCCTCCTTTACCGCTTCCTGAGTACCACCCCAGAAATCTACCGGCTCGTAGTCCTGAAGCGGTGCAAGAAAACCTCTTTCGGAAAGCTTTTCCTGAATGATATCCAGGGTTTCTTCGTCTTCTGCCAGAACCGTATGATAATGGTATCCGGCAGTAATATTTTTTAACAGGCTGGATTTCCCCAGGGAAATATCGGTGACAAAGCGGTGGGCATCGAGGCGGGAGGAAATATTCATATCCCCGCGAACCACGCCGTACACCCGGTGATACACAAAAACATCCTTTATTTTTCCGCCATGGTCTACTATCATCGCCAGTTCTTCTTCCACCTCACTGTCGGAATGTATGGTTTTAAAAACCCGGCTGGCATTCCAGCGTTCCTGAAGCAGATACCCCTGATTCGTGGATAAAATCACGGTTCCTGCCTGCCGTAAAAGGGCGATATCCTGCACGATAATCTGGCGGCTGACCTGCATCATTTTCGCCAGGGATGCGCCTGAAACAGGTTTTTTATTTTCTGTCAACGTCTGAAGGATTTTCTTTCTTCTTTCCTGACCATTCATTTTATTTCAACCTTTCTGATAAGATAAAAGAGAGCCTGAAACACATTTATCTATTCGACGGGATGCAGATTCTTCAGGGAAATATCCATAATCGGTGCAGAGTGTGTCAGTGCACCGCTGGAAATGTAATCCACCCCAAGGTCAACCAGCCGGGAAATATTTTCCTTTGTTACATTTCCGGAAACCTCAATCTCCGCCCGGCCGTTAATAATGTCTACCGCCTCTTTCATTTCTTCTGTAGTCATGTTATCCAGCATGATAATATCTGCTCCGGCTTCCACCGCTTCTTTTACCATGGCTGTATTTTCCGTTTCCACTTCAATTTTACGCACAAACGGCGCATAGGCTTTTGCCAGGGCAATGGCTTCTTTCACGCCGCCGGCTGCGCCGATATGATTATCCTTTAACATTACTCCGTCGGTAAGTCCCAGACGATGGTTACTGCCGCCACCGACCTTCACGGAATATTTTTCAAAAATACGGTTATTCGGTGTCGTTTTTCTGGTATCCAGCAAAGTAATTCCACTTCCGGAAAGCAGCTCTGCCACCGAATGAGTGTATGTGGCAATCCCGCTCATTCTCTGCAGATAATTAAGGGCAGTTCGCTCTCCGCTTAAGATTACCCGGATATCTCCGATGACTTTTCCCAGCAGCTGTCCCTTACAGACCGCATCCCCGTCTTTGACAGTAGTTTCAAAAACTGTTTCTCCGTCAAGCAGAGTAAATACCCGCTCAAAAATCTGCAGACCGCAGATAACACCGTCCTCTTTACAGATAAGCTCCGCCTCTCCTTTACACGGACGGGGCATCACACTGTTTGTGGATACATCTTCCGCTGTAATGTCCTCTTTCAGTGCGCTCAAAATCAATGGGTCAATATTTAAAGATAATGTAACCTTGTCAAACATAATATTCCTCCTTACGCAGAAATGCTGCTTCCCGCTTTTTCAATTTCGCAAAGAACCAGGGTACGATACTCCTCTTCCAGTCTCTCTTCATCCTGATAAGGCGCCAGATCCGGCAGGCCCGCATCACACGAAGAAACTTCTTCGTAGATTCGTCCAATCTCCAAAGCCGCCCGTTTGGCAAAAACAAGACTCTCCAGAAGAGAATTGCTGGCAAGACGGTTCCGTCCGTGTACACCGTTGCAGGCCGTCTCTCCTACAGCGTACAGCCGTTCCATTGAGGTGCGGCTGTTATAATCCACCCGGATACCACCCATGAAATAATGCTGCGCCGGAACGACAGGGATACATTCTCTGGTTACATCATACCCCATTTTGCGGCAATGTTCCACAATATTCGGAAAATGTGTATATAATTCTTCTTCCGGAATCGTCCGAAGGTCCTCCCAAACGAAATCTGTGTGGTCTTTTGCCATCTGCGCATGAATCGCCTCGGTTAAAAGATCCCTTGGAAGAAGCTCATTGACAAAACGGTGCATATTTTTATCATAAAGTCTGGCCCCCTCCCCTCTGACCGACTCAGAAATCAGAAAGCTTCTGTCTTCTTTCTTTTCGGAATAAAGAGTGGTCGGATGTATCTGAACATAATTGACATCTTTCAGTGCAATGCCATGTTTTAAGGCAATGGCCAGGCTGTCACCGGTAAGGTGGCGGAAATTGGTAGAATGACGATACAAACCACCGATTCCTCCGGTAGCCAGCACGGTATAATCAGCCTCCACGACGGTAACCGTTCCGTCTGCACAGCGGACTACGGCACCACGGCACTCACCTTCTCCGGTAATGATATCCAAAAGTGTTGTATATTCAAGGATATGTATGTTATCCCGCCGGGACGCTTCCTTTAAAATATGGCTGGTAATTTCCTTCCCTGTAATATCCTCATGGAATAAAATCCTTTTTTCCGAATGAGCGCCTTCCCTGGTAAATGCCAGGTCGCCGTTTTCATCTCTCTGAAAATCAACTCCATAATCCAGAAGGTCCTTCACAACATCTCTGGAAGAACGAATCATGATGTCCACTGAAGTTCTGTCATTTTCATAATGTCCTGCTTTTAAGGTGTCTTCATAATAATTGTCGTAATCCCCATCGTCCTTCAGCATACACATACCGCCCTGTGCCAGAAAAGAATCGTTGCTTTCCCGGTCCTCCTTGGTAATCACAAGAATCTGTTTGTCCGAAGGAAGATGGAGCGCACAATATAGTCCGGAGCATCCACTTCCTGCAATTAATATATCTGTTTTCATTTTCAATCTTATACCTTCCTGTATCAAAATATCATCTTTAATCCGTTACGAGCACGAAAGCATTATTATTCTATCTTCCGCACCGTAACGATTAGAGATTATATCACAGCGATTAGCTTCTGACAAGACAGTTGTAAACTTTTTGCGTCTACATCTGTAAAGTTTTTTTCTTTACACCTATCTTGACAAGCAATAACGACTTCTGTATAATAGCGGCATATTATGAAAAAAAAGCATTGGAGTGAAAAAATGTACAGTACCAGAGAAATGCAGGATAAGATTCTGCAGTTAAAAAAAGAAAATGATATCTGTATTCTGGCTCACGCTTATCAGAGTCATGATATCTGGGAAGTGGCAGATTATGTCGGTGATTCTTATGGACTCAGTCTTCAGGCAGCCAAATCTCCCTGTAAAACCGTTCTGATGTGCGGTGTCCGTTTTATGGCAGAGACGGTGAAGATATTATCACCTGAAAAGAAGGTTCTTTTATCCAATTCTCAGGCAGAATGTCCGATGGCAGACCAGATGGACGCTGACCTTGTACGTCAGATGAAAGCACAGTATCCGGATTATGCCGTTGCCGCATACATAAATACCACCTCAGAACTGAAAACCGAATGTGATGTCTGTGTCACCTCATCTTCGGCTGTTAAAATCATCCGTAATCTTGAGAATCCGAATATCATCTTTATTCCGGATTGTAATCTCGGCTCCTGGGTTTCAAATCAGGTCCCGGAGAAAAATATCCGGCTTGTACACGGCGGATGTCCGACTCATGTGCGTGTTTCCGTAAAAGATGTGGAAAAGGCCCGTGCGCTTCACCCGGAGGCTCTTTTGCTTGTTCATCCGGAATGTCTTCCGGAGGTTGCAAAGCAGGCAGATTATATCGGAAGCACCACAGGAATTATGGATTTTGCCAAAAACAGCGATGCAAAGGAATTCATCATCGGCACCGAGAACAGTATCGTACAGCATCTTCAGTTTGACTGTCCGGATAAAGATTTTTATCCGCTCTCCAAGGATTGCGTCTGCCATAACATGAAAGCCACAACCCTTGCCGATGTTTTAAAATGTGTCAGCCTTACCGGCGGAGAAGAAATCATTCTGCCGGAGGAAGTAATGACCGGCGCTCGCCGCTGTCTTGACACCATGCTGACACTCGGATAGTTTTTTGTCAAAAAAGCTTCGCACCTCTCGTCTCAGTCGATGTGCGAAGCCTTTTTATTTTTTTTATTCATTTATGGATTCGTCACCAGGGAAATGCATTCCTCCACTCCTTCTTCGGACATGGAACTGTTCAGGGCAGAATATACTCTGTCCATACTCTCCTCCGGAATCATTTTTTCTCCGGCGAAGAGAAAGAACAGAAAAAATACGGTACATACCAGCAGCCGCAGGCGAAAAGCCACGGAATAAGGCAGCGGCTCCTCCACATCATTACCATATCCGTAAACATTTTTCTCATATTTTTTCCGCGAAATACTGCCATTGTTTCTGTATGTTCCGCTTTCTTTCCCACGGCCAGAGGAAGGATAGCTTCTATCCATCTCTCCCATCCTTTCAGATTTCGATTCTATCCTAAAATATGTCTTTTCTTTTCCGAATATGATAATCAAATGGCATTTTATCTTTCTGACGAAGGATTCCCGGCTACGCGATTACCCCGTTTTCCTAAAATTTCCTCCCGCATTTCGGACAATACTCAAAATCCTCCTCTGTGGAAAAGCCGCAGCTTTCGCACCGTTTTATCCTGCTATAATTTATTGCGTATCCGTCCGTCGGCTCCATATCTTCCGGGGTTATTTCCATCGTTTCTCCCCGTTCAATTCTTCTTCCGATTTCTTTATTCAGCTGATAAACGGTTCCGCAGCAGCTGGTTTTCACATAGTACTTTTTATTCCATTTAAAACACGGAATCAAAAACAGTGACAGCACGGTATAAGTCATAAAAACAGTATACCTTCCATATTTTCCGCAGCGATTACATATCATCATCTGATTTACGCCAAGCTCTTTACAGCCGCTTGTGATTCCCATCATGAAAAACATTATTTATTACCACCTTTGTTTTGCATCA
>JALEIY010000025.1 GCA_022769785.1 Eubacterium sp. | reverse complement strand
CCAGTGCAAAAAACTGTTATACGCTCACACAAAGACTTCGGTAGCCGACTCTGTCTGCCGGATTTCCCGGTTAATCAGTGAAACCTACTCCCGCTTTTTATCGGGACAATGTATGGAAGCAGTCATCCTGGGAATTATGATTACCATTTCCTTTTCCATTTTCCGGCTTCCATATGCCAGCCTGATTGGGGTGCTCACGGCTGTGCTTTCCTTTATCCCTTATATCGGTGCGTTTTCCGCCTGTTTTATCGGCGTTCTTCTTGTGCTTTTGATTAATCCGTTTCAGGCGCTGATTAGCCTCATTGTTTATCAGGTGGTTCAGTTTATTGAGAATCAGTTCGTTTATCCCCGTGTTGTCGGTGGTTCTGTCGGCCTGGCACCGTTATGGACGCTTCTTGCCGTATTAATCGGGGGAAATCTTTTTGGCATTCTCGGAATGATTTTTTTCATTCCATTAACGGCGGTATTTTATCAGCTTTTAAAAGAATACACCAATAAAAAGCTGGCGAAAAAAAACCTGGATAAATAACCTTTCGCGAAAATAAGAAAACTCTCCGTTTTTGAAGCGGACTCTTTTTCGGATATTTCATATCCGGCAAAATGCCTGCAACATAGCGGAGAGTTTTCTTTGCCTTTATTATGAAGTTAGTATTATCTTATCTGATTACTGTACGGTAATGATAATGTCACCCGGTTTTGCTTCCCCGGTTTTTGGTGCGGATACTTCTTTATAAGCATCTGTGTTGCTTACAATTACCGGTGTAGTTACCGGATATCCTTCACCTTTGATATATTCTATATCAAATTCTGCCAAAAGGTCTCCGGTCTTAATCTTATCGCCCGGTTTCACTTTTACATCAAAGCCTTTTCCTTCTAATTTCACGGTGTCAATTCCCATATGAACCAGAAGCTCTACACCATCTTTTCCGGTAATTCCGATGGCATGCTTTGTATCGAATACGGCAGAGATTTCACCGTCAACCGGCGCAAAGGTCTTTCCTTCGGATGGTTCTACGGCAAAACCTTTTCCGAGCATTTCGGAAGAGAATACTGCGTCAGGCACTTCAGAGAGCGGAAGGATTCTGCCCGGAATCGGATTGGCAATTTCCTGCACTGCAATTCCATCCTCATTTGCCGTCTCTTTTGCTGCTTCCGGCTTAACCTCTTCTTTCACTTCCGGAGCTGCTGCCTCTTCAAAATCCTGTGGTTTGATATCATCGGCTGCCTTTGTCGCAAGGAATGACTCCAGATTGGTTTTCAGCACTGCCACCTGCGGACCGTAAATTACCTGAATACCGTTTCCTTTTAAAACAACACCTCGTGATCCGCTCTGCTTTAATGCTGCTTCATTTACCAGTGCCGGGTCATGGATGGTACAGCGAAGTCTTGTGGCACAGCAGTCTACATCAGAAATATTGCTCTTTCCGCCAAGACCTAAAACGATAAGGGAGGAAACCTCTGCTCCTTTTACACCGGACTCTTTTGCTGCATTCACGTCTGCTTTTGTATAAAGCTTGGTCTCCTGGTCATCATCTTCTCTTCCCGGAGTTTTCAGGTTGAATTTCTGAATCAGGAAACGGAAGATGAAATAGTAAAGCAGGAAGTAGATGATACCTACCGGAATAATCCGTAACCAGCTTGTCTTTGCATTTCCCTGTAAGATACCAAAGAGGAATAAATCCAGTAATCCGCCGGAGAATGTAAGTCCTACTGCAATATTTAATATGTGAGCAATCATGTAAGCTGCTCCTGCTAACACTACCTGTACACCAAAAAGCATCGGAGCTACAAACAGGAAGGAAAACTCGATTGGCTCTGTGATACCGGTTGCCATAGATGCCAGTGCTGCGGATAATAACAGACCGCCGGCAGCTTTTTTCTTTTCCGGTTTTGCCGTATGATACATTGCCAGAGCCGCACCCGGAAGACCAAAAATCATGAAGATGAACTCACCGGAGAAATAACGGCAGGCATCTGCACTGAAATGTACTGTGGTCGGATCTGCAAGCTGTGCGAAGAAGATATTCTGACCACCTTCGATGATTTTTCCTGCTACTTCCATGGAACCGCCGACTCCGGTCTGCCAGAATGGAAGATAGAATACATGGTGAAGACCAAATGGGATCAGCGCACGTTTGATGATACCGAAAATAAGAGTTCCCAGATAACCGGTTCCGGTTACCAGACCGCCGAGAGCGTAAATACCCTGCTGAACAACCGGCCATACAAAGAACATGAAAATACCTACAAACACATAAACAACGGTGCTGATAATCGGCACAAAACGGCTTCCGCTGAAAAAGGACAGCGCATTTGGAAGCTCAATGGTATGGAAACGATTATGCAGTGCCGCAACTCCGAGACCGACAATAATACCGCCGAATACACCCATCTGTAATGTCTGAATACCAACTGCTGTTGTAATAGTTCCTTCCAGAACGCTCTCTGCAATGGAACCGTCTGCAAGAATCT
>JALEIY010000023.1 GCA_022769785.1 Eubacterium sp. | reverse complement strand
GACGGAATCATTGATATTAACCCAGTCAACAGTGTTACTGTTAAGGGCAAAAAAAATAAAGAATACAGCGAGGAATATTTATTTCTTACAGAAGAGGAAATCAGCGACCTGTTAGAATTTATGGCGGAATACTATCCTCGTTTGCTGGGAATTACATTTATGGGTGCATATTACGGCTTAAGACGTTCCGAGCTATTAGGTTTAAAATGGTCCTCTATTAATTGGAAAAAGAGCACGATCACCATTGAACATACAGTTGTCAGAATTGGCTCTATTATATCCGAAGATAACACCAAGACGCGCTCTGGCACAAGGACCCTTAATTTATTTCATTCGGCAAGGGCATGTTTGAAGAAAATAAAAAAAGAGCAGGAAGAGAATGCTGCTTTTTACGGACAGGAATATCAAAATTCAGAAGGTTATGTATTTACATGGGAGGATGGTAGACCATATGATCCCAATTACATTTCAAAGCTCTTCAAAAAAGCAACTAAAGCTTACGGTAGACCTGAAATAACCTTACATAAGTTGCGTCATTCCTGTTGCTCTATGTTAATCAATAAAGGCTGGTCTCTTAAACAACTGCAATATTGGATGGGACATTCCGATGCAGAGACCACCTTAAATATTTACTCGCATTATAATCGCAAAATGTTAAATGAGAGTATAAATGATTTGGATGAAATATCTTCCGGGGCAGAGCAATTATTCTTTTAGCGTCATTTTGTTGGAACATTTGTTGGAACACAATGATTTTTCCTGTTTTTTGACGCAAAGTAATCATGAACTAAAAAACAAAAAATGCCGAAAAACCGCTATATTAAACGGTCTTCCGACATCTTACCAATAGTCGAGGCGACGGGACTCGAACCCACGGCCTCTGCGTCCCGAACGCAGCGCTCTACCAAACTGAGCCACGCCTCGCTACAACGTTATTAATTCTATCAGAGGATGTGTATGTTGTCAAGGTTTTTTTCTACTTTTTCCGGTTTCCAGCTGTTTTTCCGGGGGCGGTCACAGTAATTTAAAAACAGAGCACAGTCTTTTAAAAAAGTAACAAGGAATCCCATCCATAACATTATCATACCGATTGGCGGCCTTCGCCAACAAACAACGCTATCCTTTGTTTATGGATGGGATTCTCCTTTCGTTATCTTATTATCTACTCTTTCGTTTTATAATCTGACAGCCAATTTTTTAGCAAAACAAAGGTATGTCACAGAAAACAAAACGTTTTCCAAAATGATTATCAGTGATCTTTTTTCCTCTTACTTAAATAGTACAGCAGATTTATTGTGGCCAGGCACAATATGAGTAGTGCAAGTATTTCTCTGATTTGGTGAGTATCCCCTGTTTTTGCAGGCAAGGTTGCTTTTTGGAAGGTAGGTACATTTACTTTGATTTGAGCCTGGTCCTGCATTTCTTCGGTTTCCGGAATCGGTGTAAAATCACGGTTCTGACCGGTTATTTTTACAGTGTTGGTAAGATGTGTTCCTGCCGCAGCATCTTTTTTTATTTTTGCCGTGAATTTCAGGAGAACTGCATCTTGCGGGAGAAGCTCTTCAAGAATGACTTCTCTTTCTGATGCTTTTATTATGTTTACTTTTTCTCCTTTTTCTGATTCCAGGATATCTCCTTTTGATAAAGAGAACCCGATTATGTTCAGGCGCTGTCTGCTTTTTTCATCCAGGTTATCTCTTATTATCACATTTCGGGCTGTTCCGGTGCCCAGATTGCTCACAATCACAGTAAAACTGACTTCTTGTCCCCGATTAAAGGCTGACTGTTTCTTTTTGCCCGAATACCGGCCATTTTTGAGGGAATCTATAGTCATTGGCCCGGCCAGCTTTGCCACTGCCAGTCTGGCAGTACCGATATTGATTTTATCGTTGTCGGTCATCTCCGGCGTTTGCGGTACTTCGGCGTAGGAATCATTTCCTGACTGATATTCGGCTTTTACAGTGACTGTGTTTTGAAGTCCTTTGGCTGCTTTGACACCGGTTTTTACTCTGGCGGTCAGATGAAGTATTACCTTGTCACCGGCTGACAGAGAATCAATCTGGAGCGCATTCTTTTCCGTTGAACTTGCATGAGTTATGGCATTGACTGTTTTTCCTTTTTGTGTACGGTATCGTCCAGGCATAAAACGCACCGAGTCTTTTTCTATCACATCAGACAATCTCTGTTCCATTTTGTCGGTAACGATTAAGTTGTAAATATCAGCTGTCCCGCTGTTTGTGACAGTAATTTTATAATCAACCTGTTCCTGATACCCATAAGTTCCCGGTATTTTCCTTCCTGTATATCTTCCATTCTTCATCACCGCTCCAGTCGTTTTATCCGCCATTTTTGCGACCTTTACCGATGGGGTTCCTAGAATGTTGATATGGTCAGAATCTGTCATTTTCTCCGTAACCGGGACAGCAATATAGCTTTCGGTATTACGGATGGTTTCTTCGAGGTTTTGCTTTCGAAGGGCCTGATAGATATTTTGAATATTTTCTTTTACCTTTTCTTCTGCGGATGGAAGAGAAGGCTCCACTTCCTCTGGTCGGTTTTCATCTTCCGGTTTGGTTTCTTCCGCTCCGGAATCCGGTTTTGACTCATTTTCTTCGTCCTCTTTTTCCCATTGTGCGTATAAAATCACAGTTTCTGAAGGCATTTGAAGTTTCTGAGAAGGAAGGTACTGCTTTCCCTCTCCGTTTTGTGCTGTATTCCAGCCGGTAAAATGCCAGCCTTCAGCCCAGAAATAGTTGCGGTTTATTTTTACTGAAGTTCCGCCACAGCATGGAGTCTCACTGTCTGTTTCGTATTCTTCCAGAGTTCCGTCCGGATAATTGGAATGATAGGACAAAACAAATTCTTCTATCTGGTCAGTCCATTGCGCATACAGGTGACTTTCGCCTGTATTGAGTGTATAAAAATCTCCCGGTGAGCAGGTGTCTCCCGTGCCATCGGCTTTGGTATTCCATCCGACAAAAAGATGGCCTTTATTTTCAAATGGATTTCCATCAATGGTAATTACACCGGATGTATTTTCTACCGTTTGTGCATCTTTCGCCGTGAGGGGGGCTTTTGTATTGGAGTGATAAATCAGAGTCCCCTGTTTTGCCTTTTCCCACTGGGCATACATTATCATCGTACGGGAAGGCTGTTCGAGAATGTCACCCGGAGAATACGCTTTTCCGGTACCGTCGGATTTTGTGTTCCATCCGATAAAATTATAACCGGCATAATAAAATGGATTGGAATTAATGGTAAGGGGCTCTTTTTCTGCCTTTGGCGATTCTTCATCGATGTCTTTAGAAGCAGTTCCATTATTTGCCCGGTAAATCAGAGGATATTTTTCCTTCTCTTCTTTTTCTGTTGACAGTTTCCACTGGGCATAAAAATGAGTATCTGACAAAACGGTAAATGTATCTCCCGGATGATAACTTTCTCCGGAACCGTCCGGGTGCGTATTCCATTCAACAAAGGAATATATTTTTCCATTTTGTATATATTCATATGGATTTCCGCTAAGCCGGATTACGGTGGCTTTATTACAAGGTGTCCGGGCATCTTCACAGGATACCGAAGTCTGGTTATTCGCATGATAAACCACGGAATAAACCGGTATCTTTTTCCATCTTGCGTAAAGTGTTACATCCTTTGCAGGCATAGAATAAGAACTGCCTGGCATATAGGTTTTTCCGGAACCGTCTTTTCTGGTATTCCAGCCACAAAATTCCCATCCCGGATAAATGAAGCTGTTTTGGTTTATCGTTACATGATATCCTTCCGGCATGGAATTTTCCTCATCGGCCTCTTTTTGAGAAAGGTCATTATTGGAATCATAGAACAATTTATAATATGGTAATTTTTCTGACGGAGAAGCTGTCTCCTTCTTTTTCCATCCGGCATACAAGATGACATCTCTGTCCGGCATAGAATAAATCTCATCGGGATGCATCCATTCTCCGCTGCCGTCGGCCCTGGTATTCCATCCGCAAAAATAGTATCCTTCCCGGACAAAGCAGTTTCCGTTAATCCGCACCGACGTACCGGAAGAACATGGCGTTTCTGAATCCTTCACCCGGTCTGTTTTTTCCTGGTCTGTCTCTGCTGCTGGCAAATTGGAATCATATTGAAGCAAATATTTTTTACTGTCCTTTTCCTCATTTTCGTCAAAAAGCTTCTTTTCTTCTTCATTTCCCTGCCGGAACTTTGCTGTCAGATTCACTGTATTTTGTAATTCGAAAAGATTACCGACATCCTCCCGTACTTTTGCAGTCAGTCGAATATCCACACTGTCCCCCGGAAGAAGGACATCCATCCCAAGACAGGTTGAATTTTCTTCCCAGGTTCGAACCTGATGTCCCTGCGTTGTTTTATATTCTCCGGTCTCAAAATGGATACTTTCTTTGACAAGAGCGCTTTTTAGCTTTTCACTCATGACATCCTCAAGCCGCAAATCATAAAGTACCGTTTTCCCGATGTTCGTGACTGTAATGGTATACACCGCTTTTTCTCCGTTCTCATAGGATCCTGTCACTTTGGTTCCGAGATAACGTCCATCTTCAAGGGTTACACCTGTGGTTCGATTAGCCAGCTTTGCCACTTCGGTTTCCGGAGTGCCCGGAATCTCTATCTTATCCGTATCGATTTTTTCATCGGTTGGAACGTCTTCCGTTCCATTAAAATACCAGGCATTGATACGAGCCGTATTTTCCAGATCATAAAGATTAGCCGCATCCCGGCATATTTGCGCATAGAAGGATAATTCCACATAATCTCCCGGGAGAAGCTTATCTTCCTCTCCGTCACTGTAACAAAGCTCAACAACTTCGTCTTCTTTACATCTGGCGCTGACTTGCTTACCGTCTGCTGTTAATAAGATTGTTTCTTTCTCATTTTCTTTATTCAGTCGAAAAGCTGCCGAGCCTTCTGCAATAATGTCCTTCAGTTCCTGACTCATCTCATCGGTTACTGTGATATGATGAAGATTTGCTGTTCCGGTGTTTTTTACCGTCAGACGAAACTCAATTTCTTCTCCTTCCCGGTAAATACCCGGAATTTTCAGGCCGGAAACAATCTCTCCCCGAAGAATCTTTATTCCGGTTGTCCTGTCTGCCTGTTTCACCAGATTGCTTCCCGGTTCTCCCGGAATATGGATATGGTCTTTATCAACGACCAGACTGTTTCCATCGGAATCTATCAAATGCGCTGTCGGTACCGGAGAGAGTGAGCCGTCCTCTCCTTCCTGATTTTTTTTGTAATATGCAGATGCAAGAACTGAATTTTCCAGATTATAGGCATTGGCCGCATCCTCTCTGGCGCGAACTGTAAAGTCCACACTGACACTGTCCCCGATATCAAGATGGTCAAAGGTCATCTCCAGGTTCGTCTCTTCCGCCAGTTTTCCATGAATCCGCCGACCTTTTGCCGTCTCAAACAGTCCGTTCTCCGGCAGTACAAAGGAGGCCGTTTCCATGTCCATATAATAAGCCAGACTGTGCTTACACAAAGCACTGACAGCATTCATATCTTCTGTAAGATGCAGGTCAAAGAGTTCCACATTACCGGTGTTCGTAACCGTAATGGTATAATGTATGATTTCCTCGGCATGATAAATTCCTGCAACTTTTTCCTCCAGATACCTTCCGGTCTGCTCTGAGAATCCCACTTTACCTCCGGAAGAATCTCTCGTCCGATCCGCTATTTTAGCAACCGCCAGCGCAGGGTGCATTTTACAGTTGGAAACTTCAATCTGTGCCGACACAAAAGCCAGAGTTTCATCCTCGTTATACTGCAGCGTTACCGTGTATTCTTCCTCTGTTTTTATATGGTCTTCTGCCCCTCCTGTTTCTTTGACAATATATTCTCCGATATAAAGCCCACTGCCTGATGTGGAGCTTCCGATTCCATTCTCTCCCGTTTTAATAATGTCTGCCAGGGTTCCTTTGCTCATAAGAGGCTCCGCATTTTCTAAGGGACTACCTTTTTCATCCACATCCCACGGAGCGTATATATCTTCTTTTGCTGTGACCGAAAAGGAGGCTCCCGGTACCAATTCCCCTTTGTCATCTCTTTTCACGATAGTAAGAATTCCTTTTTGCAGAGGATTGGAATACACCAGACTGCCAGTCTGCATTTTTCCCGTTGTCATACTGGTAAAACAGAGATTGCTTCCATCTGCCGGCGTATCGGCAAATATTTCAAATGCCCATTCTTCGCCGGTAAGAACACAGCCTTTTGGGGCTTTTGCTTCTACGATTTTATATTTTCCCAGATTATCCATGGTATTGATGATTTTCTCCGGGTTCGTATATACAGTTCTTCCTGAAGCATCCTCTTTCTCCGCAAGAGACATCTTCTTTACATAAGTATTTTTCTTTGCTGACCACTCATATAATTGAAATACTGCTCCCTTTAAATAAGCTCCCGTATCTTTACTTTTTTTATAAACCCGTAAAGCGTTTTCGTTCTGAATATTATTGTCATTCACTAAAATAGCTTCCGCAGAAATATCTTTTAATGAAAAGTTTTTGTTTAGCAACATTGACGCGGATTTCAGGGACGTAATCTGAAAACTCCATTTCTTCATCGCCGTTTGATTCCAGACATTTTTATATTGCTCAGGAACCGAAATTTCTTTGATATAATAAGGCCCTTCTTTATATTTTTCTTTATAAAAGGTCTGATTGCTTCCGCTGTCAAAGACAGCAATTCCGTTTTCATCTGTCACGGCTTTATATAATGGTTCTTCGTTTCCGTTATTTTCTGTTTCCCTTCCTCCAAACAGCCCAAATACAACTCCTTTTACCGGTTCTCCGGAATCCCTGTCCTGCTTTTTTACCGCGATTCGCATGGAAACAGCCGCGGAAACCTCATTGGAAACCAGGGATACTTTATTTCCGGTGCTGTTGGCAACACTAAGTGACGCTTTATTGTCCAGAGCGAATCTGCCTGTATAATCACCGGTTCCCGGCACTTTTTTCCCTATGGTATTATCCGTCTGAAAGATGTCTTCGATACGTTTTCCAATCAATGACAGTTCTGCATCACTTTTTAATTCCACTTCTATATGCAGATAATACATTCTTCCGTAAAAACCGCCCTTCTCCCGGGCTTCCTGGGTGGCTGCCGCCGTCACCTTTGTCTTTTTATCCGTCTGCACCGCCCTGGTAATGTGAAACCAACTGGTCACATTGGAGTATACGCCTTCCTGAGACGGAGAACTGACCGGCTTGTCCGCATAAATTTTAATATTGCGAATCTTCAGGTATTCACTGATACTGTCACTGAACACAAAGGACGAATAAGATGCCAGAAACGGAGAACCGGATGCCGCTGCTGCAGATACCACAAAGGTAAACTTCTCTGCCCTGTCTGCAAGCCTTGCAATTTTCTCCTGACTCTGTGACCGGCTGCTGCTGAGCGTTCCTGTATAAACTGCTTTTTTCACTTCCTGAGGCAGTGGCAATATCCCAACCTGCGCAGCCACATAAATAAAACCGGTACTGTTGCTGTAATAATAGGAAACGGCATCTGCCTGGGAGGAATCTGCCGGAATCCCGTATCCACCGGGTGCATAATAATTCGCTGTGGTTCCGCTTCCTCCGGTGTCTTTATGGTCACATTTTGCCACGGTCCATCGGCACTTCACAGATGGCCCACTGAAAATCCCAACTGCTGTCGTAAGCTTTTTATCCGGCACTGACAGATTCTCCACTGTTCGGGATGAAACATATCCCACCGAACCGCTCATCACTCCTTTTGAATGATACTGAAGATGACTTCCGCTCCCTTTAAATAACAGCACTTTCGAAAATCCCGAACCAAAATCCACACCCTGCTGGGCATCAATATCTGCAAACTGAATCGCACCCTTTATTCCGGAAACCGGTGTTTCCGTTCCCGAATAGAAAAAATCCATCTTTGTTTCCACATAATCGGTTCCCATGACCACCAGCCCAATCTGGCTGTTATGAAATCCTATAAAGGGTGCCTTTAGCTTCGTATTATGAAGCTGGCTGCGCACATTTTTCCCCGGAAAAAGATAACCGGTTACGGTCACCTTCATATCTACATCATAAACACGACGGGTTACGGGGTCGTACCAGGTGCCAACCTTTGAATACAGAGCATACGGATTCGTTGTACATTTCTCCAGGTCATAAACCCTGGTCTGGATTCTCCCGTTTTGCACAGAAGTAAAAAGGTCACCATATACGCTGTACTCCGATGCTTTAACCTTATCAAAGGAAATCCCTCCGCCGCTTCCCCCTCCGACCTTCACTTTTGTCGCATTGGTAAAACGGGGTGTAAAATTACAGGCATCTCCATAATTATCCGCAATATACTGATATCCTGCTTTTTCTCCGGAAACCACCTTCACCTTCGCTCCGGAAGTCTCCGATACCTTCTTACTGTTTTTCTGAAGGGTAAAATAGTGCCTTGTAGCTCCCGGAATCGGCGTATCGTGAGGTCCTAAGGTACTGTAAAGCTGCGCAGACTCCCCCTGTAATTCTTCTGTTTCCAGAAAATGACGGACTTCTTCCTCATCATTCTCCGGTTTTTCCCCTTCCTTCTCAGGATTTGTTTGCTTGTCGGGCAAGGCATCCTCTGTCTTATCCTCGGAAGGCAACGTTCCACTTGCTTTGTCTGCATCGGATTCTTTCTTCACTTCTTCCCTAGTAGAAGTGGATTCCTCTGTATTGTCACCGATTTGTCCGGTGTCAGACTGAGAACTGTCTCCGGTTTCTTCCTTCTTTTCTGACGTATCGGACGTATTATTTTCTTTGTCAGAATCCGGTTTGTCAGCTTCAGCCTGCGATGTTTTTTCTGAAGCTTCGGCCTCCGTTTTCTCTGCTTCTTCTGCAGCTTTTTCCATATTGTTTAATACACTGCCTGTGGCAGTCACCTGATTTCTCTCTAATTGTGTCTTCTCTCTGCCCACCGGGGCATCTTCTTTCTCATTTGCATGCACATTTCCCGAAATGGATTCTTCTGATGACGGCTGCTTTGTCTGTCCACCGGTTGACTGTCCGGCTGCAAACACCGGAACAGGGACGGCAGAAAAAAGCATGGCCGCAACGAGAAGAAACACGAGAATCTGTCTGCAAATGTTTCCCATGCTGCTCTCCTTTCCAAATACATTTACTATTTTTTCCATTTTTATACTATCATCATTTTTAGTCCCTGTCAATATTTTACATATATTTTTATTATATTTTATTTTGTATCAAGATTAAAGCGTGCAAATATCCCTTATAACGCAGTTTACCCCTGCGTCACCTCTTCAACGGCAACACAGGGGCATTAATCTTCTATTTTTATTCTATTGTTTTTTGCGTAACCCTTTGTAAACGTGCAGACATTTTCAATAATTGAGACTAATTCTGAATATTCTTCTGCAATGTGATATACCACAACTTTGGGCGGATTATCATCGATTACCGTCCGTTTCAGAATGTGATTTTTCTCCAGTTCCTTTAACTGTGAACTTAACTCCTTCTGGGTGATATCCGGAATGGCTTTCAGTAAGAGGGAAAACCGATTATCTCCATGAATGATATGCCATAAAATACGCAGCTTCCATTTGCCTCCGATGAGGTTATGAGACAGGATTAAAGCGCATGGATATTCTGTTTTTAATTTTCCCATATACCGAATCTCCCCTTTTTCTCAAGAACACCCCGGCGTTCTTGCTACGAGATGCGCGTCATGCGTCAGCATGATTTTACCCAATGGATACGATTCGTATCATATCTGTCCTGCTGTACTCCGGCCCGAACCGGATAGCCGCATGGAATAATTGCAAATGCGTCAAGCTCCTGCGGCATGGAAAGTACCTGCCGTACCGCTTCCATTCTGTCCGTTAACGGCGCAATGCCCAGCCACACTGCTCCTAATCCCAGAGAATCTGCTTCGAGCAGGAGATTTTCTACTGCAGCACTTACATCAATCTGCGCATACTCCGGCATATCACAGTTTTTCCGGTAGCAGGCAACAAATGCCATCGGTGCATTGGCGGTGCATCCTGCATAAGGGCTTGTTTTTGCAAGTTTTTTCAAAGCATCTTTATCCGTAACCACATAAAACTCCCACGGCTGCTGATTTCCTGCTGACGGCGCCGCCATGGCCGCCCGAAGCATTTTCTCAATTTTTTCCGTCTCTACCGGTTTGTCCTGATAATTTCTGATACTTGTTCTATGAAAAATTTCTTTCATTGCTGAGTTCCCCTTTCTGATGATGATTGTACAAATATAGAATAACATTTTATATGATTTTGTTAAGTACGCACTTTTTTGTGCGTTTAAAAAAACCGGGAAAGCAAAGCTTTCCCGGCTGATATCATATATTTATCGTTCTGTTTTGCTGATGGATTCAATGGCAACGATACCTCCACGAACGATTTCCACCTGCTCAAATTTTTTCTTGAGCAACGCAATTAAATCGTTATTTCTTCCTTCAGTGGCTACGCTTTCCAAAAGTACACTGTTGATACCGTAGTCAATTGCTTTGGCGTTAAATACCTGGGCAATTCGGAAGATTTCTCCTTTTTCAAATTCAGAGCATTCATGAATCTTGACAAATAAGATTTCTTTCATGTGGGTCGGTGCATCTGTAATATCGTTGAGCTTGATAACCTCGACACAGCGATTGAGCTGTTTTTTAATCTGTTCGAAGGTTGCGTCATCGGAATTTAATCCAATGGTCATTCTTGAAATGGTCGGGTCTTCCGTGACACCCACTGTAATACTGTCAATATTGTAGGATTTTCCGGACATCATTCCGGAGATTCTTGCCAGCACACCAATACGGTTTTCCACATACAGGGACACCCATCTTTTCTTTTTGACATTATTTAATTGCCTCATTTTACCGCCCTCCTAGAAAATAATATCCTCAAAACTGGCTCCTCCACGAATCATCGGCAGTACCAGCTCGTCCGGAGCCACCGCACATTCCACAATAACCGGAAGCCGGTTTTCTGTGGCATAAGCTCTTGCTTTCTCGATGGTTTCCTTTAATTGTTCATTACTGGTTACCAGATATCCCTTTGTGCCATAGGCTTCTGCAATTTTTACGAAGTTCGGGGAATATTCCGGACATTCCCATCCTTCCGTTCCGCATCGGCCTTCGCAGGATTTGTGGTAACGAAGGCAGGTAATGGTGTAACGTTTTTTATGGAAAAGATGCTGCATCTGACGCACCATACCGAGATAATTATTGTTAAATACAATATTCACCAGAGGGAGCTCCTGATTGACGGCTGTGGCCATCTCCTGTATATTCATCTGAAATCCGCCGTCACCGCTGATGGAAACCACTTCCTTTTCCGGGCAGCCAATTTTGGCTCCTACCGCAGACGGAAGTCCAAAGCCCATGGTTCCAAGACCGCCGCTCTGAACCAGCCGGTGTGTTTCATCCAGCTTCAGATACTGGGATGCCCACATCTGATGCTGTCCTACATCGGAGGTAAATATGGTGTCGCAGTCTGCATAGACTTCATTTAAAGTACGGATGATATGCTCCGGACTGACTCCCACCGGCACCTTCATGCCCAGCGGATGCTCTTTGTCCCAGCCTTTGATTTCTTCAATCCACGCTTTGTGCTCCATCGGTTTCGTATGCTCGATAATCTTTCGGATGGCCGCTTTGGCATCGGCAACGATTGGGATGTCTACCGTTACATTTCTTGAGATGGCAGCTGATTCTATGTCAATATGTACGACCTTCGCATTTGGTGCAAATTTAGCAACATTTCCGGTAACTCTGTCGTTAAAACGGCAGCCGATGGAAAACATCAAATCGCATTCATTGGCGGTACGGTTTGCCGCATAGGAGCCATGCATACCGATATTACCAATATAAAGTGGATGCTCTGTGGAAATCGCTCCCCGTCCCATGACGGTTGTGATAACCGGCACATCCAGTTTTTCTGCCAGTTCTTTCATATCCTGCTGTGCATGGGCCAGATTCACGCCGCCACCGATTAAGAACATCGGTTTTTTCGCTTCTTCCATCAGGGCGATTGCTTTTTTAAGCTGTCCCACGTGAACACCCTTGTTCGGTTTATAGCCGCGGATATTCACCTCAGTCGGATAAGAGGTGGAACCCAGCTCTGCCATGACATCCGTCGGGAGGTCAACAAGCACCGGTCCCGGTTTTCCGGAACGGGCTATGTAAAATGCCTCTTTGATGCGCTGAGCCAGCATTTCTCTGTCCCGCACCATAATTACAAACTTTGCAACATTGCGGGTAATTCCCACAATATCCACTTCCTGAAATGCGTCATTACCGATTAAATGCTCCGGTACCTGTCCGGTAAAGCAGACCAGCGGAATACTGTCATAATTGGCGGTGGCAATTCCCGTAACCAGGTTGGTTGCGCCGGGACCGCTTGTTACCAGACAGACCCCAACCTTTCCCGTTGCCCTCGCATAACCGTCCGCTGCATGAATCAGTCCCTGCTCGTGTCTTGGAAGTACCAGATTAATACCGTGACAATCATGGAGTGCATCCAAAAGATTGACGACCATGCCTCCCGGATATGCGAAAATTGTATCCACGCCTTCCTTTTTCATTGCCGTTACAAACAGGTTATTCCCTGAAATCTTCATCGTTTCCACTCCTTTATCGTTATATTTTATCTATTGAAAGGGGCTTCCGTCTTTTCGGAAACCGCTGCATTTCCTCTTTTCTGACAGAGGTTTTTCCAAAAGAAAAATGACTCCCCGGGGAGACATCTTTTTAAAAAAATTGTTGCTTCTTTGACAATGTAAAGCGTTAATCTACAATAAGCGTAGTATTTTAATGATATACCAAATCTGCCTTTTTTGTCAATACAGAATACAGTGTTATTCTTTTATCAATGCCTCTGCACAACGGTAATCGGTAATCAGGGTATTGATATATTTTCCTGCCAGAGCGCCCCGGATGGCAGAGATTTTCTCCATACCACCGGCGATGCCAATGGAGCAGGGAACCTTTCTCAGCTTATGGATATCCAGGCCAACTACGTTATTATCATTTTCAAAAGGAGAGGTGTCTCCGGAAATGTCATAAAACTGCATGCAGATTTCTCCGGCAACATTTCTTTCCTTCAGCAGCTCCATCTCATTTTCCTTAAAATATCCTGTGGCTTTGATGGCGGAGCCTTCGTTGGGATATCCGATTCCCACGATAGCCACATCAAGATGTTCCGCCAGGCGAATGGCCCGGTTTAAGCTTTCTTCTTTTATCAGCTCGTCCCGGATGGCCGCAGAGGATACCCGGGCAGGCGCATGAAGAGGTATAAACTTTCCTTCATAGGTTCTTGACATTGCCTCTGCCAGACTGTTTGAATGAAGCTCCATACGAAGCTCTCCCATTCCGCCAATCAGCGGCACAAAAGTAACGTCCTTTGCCATGGGCTCGGACATTCGGGAAACCACCTGATAGAGAGTGGAACCCATGGATACCCCCACGGTATTTCCCTCTTTTATGGTATATTCCAGGTAACGTCCCGCTGCATTTCCCAGTACATTTTTCAGTTCTTCGTCTGTGGAAGGAGAATCTACAATCAACACATTTTTCAAATGATATTCTTTTTCAAGCTGGCGCTCCAGCTCCCAGTATTTGATTTCATCCAGATTGGATATGTTGATTTGAACGATACCCTGTTCTCTGGCAGATGCCAGCAGCCGGGACACAGTGGGACGGGACAGATTCAGTGTTTTTGCAATCTGCTGCTGGCTGATATTCTGATTATAATACAGATCACAAACCTTCACCATCAGGTGCACATCATCTACTACTTTTCTCATCGTTTTGTTCCTCCTGTGTCCGCGCTGCGTTTTTGTTTTTTTCCAAAAAGCAGCCAGACTTTCTTTTTTTGATTAAAATACAGCGGTCAGCCATTTTTTTACTTTCTCATCCATTTCGACAAGCTCCTTGTCATTGATGGACGGCTCTTTAATAAAGATTATTTTTGTTCCGGGTTCTGATTTCTGTGCATACGGGGTTCCCGGTCTGACCGCAAAAAAATCTCCTGCCTGAAATTCGTACTCCTGTCCGGTATCGGTATCGAGATACCGGGTTCTTCCGGAAACCATATACTGATATTCGGTCGCAACCGAATGGCGGTGCGCCGGTTCGGATGTGAAGGTATCATAGGAAGTCAGTCCCACCTCCACGTTTTCCGAAAAAAGGAAGGGGAGTTTCTGCGGTTTTTTCAGGTCTCCCGCAAAATACTGTCTTCTCTCCCCTTCAAATGCTTTTTCAATCTCTTCCCTGCGAAAAGAAATAAATTCGCTCATCGGGATTCCTCGATTTCCTTAAGCATATTTACCCGTTTTTCATGTCTGCCGCTTCCAATGTATTCCGCATCCAGCCATGCAGTCACAATCGCCTTTGCGGTTTCAATGCCGACAATTCTGGCACCAAAGGCAATAATATTGGCATTGTTATGCTCTTTTGTCAGTCTTGCTGTCACCGGCTCGCTGCAGACTGCGGCACGGACTCCTTTGACTTTATTGGCTGCAATGGAAATTCCGATTCCTGTTCCGCAAATCAGCACACCGGCATCTACCTCACCGCTGGCAACAGCCCGTCCGACTTTTTCTCCATAAATCGGATAATCACAGCTTTCATCCGTATCTGTTCCGTAATTGATAACCTGATATCCTTTTTCTTCCAGAAATGCTTTTATCTGATTTTTCATTTCTACTGCGGCATGGTCATTGCCGATTCCGATTACTTTTACTTCCGCCATATTTTCCTCCTGACATTTTTGAATCATTATAAACAATTCTTCTGTCTTTGTAAAGCGCAAGGCACCGCAGATAAAACCGCGGTGCCTTTTTAAGCCTTTTATTTTTAGTTATTGTGATCTACTGTTTTATGTACAATATCTCTCATCTGCGGCCATGTTTCCATGTAGCGTTCCATATAGAACTGATACTCTTTATGTGCTTCCATATCCGGAATGTATTCTTTGTCTACACGAATCATGCTGTCTGCAGCTTCTCCGAAATCAGGATAAACGCCGATTCCCACTGCAGCGATGATACAGTCACCAAGACATCCTGCGCTCTGATTTTCTACGGTTGTGTACATTGGAACACCGATGATATCTGCATGCATCTGCATCCAGAAATCAGACTGTGCCAGACCACCGCAGGCATAAATCTCTTTAACATCGTAGCCAGCTTCTTTCATGCTTACGATACAGTGATTTGCGCCATAAGCAACACCTTCGTATACGGCTCTTGCCATATGTGCGGTTGTAGTTCCGATGGAAAGTCCCCAGAACATTCCGCGGGCTTTGGAATCGGAGTAAGGAGCACGGTTACCCTGGAAGTAATCCATCATAACCAGACCTTCACAGCCGATTGGAATGGTTGCTGCTTTTTCAGACATCAGGTCGAAAATGTTCATTTCTCTGGTTGCTGCTTCTTCCATCCAGGAACCCGGAAGGAGGTTGTTTTTAAACCATGTAAGGATAGAACCTGCTGCTGTCTGACCACCTTCAAGAAGGCTGGTTCCATCATACATACAGTTTGGATAGGTTCCGTTTACGCCGGCAACGTGGAAATCTTCTTCGGAAAGTCCTAACAGACATGTGGATGTTCCACCGATTAAGGTCATACCGTTTGGTCTTACACCACCGACACCAAACATACATGCGTTACAGTCTGCGGTACCTTCTACAACGAGTGTTTTTGTGCTCAGACCAAAGGTCAGGGCTGCTTCTCTGCTTACCGGTCCGATTACCTCACCAACTTTTAAGACATCTTTCGGGAATTTGTCCACAACGTCTTCCAGACCGCAGGCTGCGTAGAAGTCTAACGGATAACCTCCATTTTTTGCATCGTAGTTCCAGCGGAATGCTGCGATGGACATACATACGGTCTTTTTGCCGGTCAGTTTCCAGTTGAGCCAGTCTTCAAATTCCATAATGGTTTTTGTTTTTTCCCAGTTTTCCGGCTCATTTTTCTTAACCCACATACATTTCGGAACCATTGTGTCCGCACGGAAGCTTGGTTTGTAGAATCTTGTTGCTTCGTAATCCTCACGAATCTCGTCGATGAATGCAGCTTCCTTGGTGGCACGAACGTCCATCCAGAGGATTGGCTTACGAACGGAAACGTCATTTTCATCCAGGTAAACCAGAGTGTTTGTTGTGGCATCACATGTGATGGCAGCTACGCTGTCCGGACCGATACCGGCTTTTTTCATACAGCCAGGAATTGCTTTCTTCAACGCTTCCCACCATCCGTTGTCATCCTGTTCTGCCCAACCGTTACGAGGATACGTGGTTTCATATTCCTCTACGCAATATGCACGGTTTTGTCCGCGGTAATCATACAGCGCAACTCGAACACTGCCGGTTCCTGCATCAATACCCATTAAATATTTTCCCATTTTTGTTGCTCCTTTCTCCAATGCTTTTGTATATAGTTATATCATTAGAAGTCTGCGCAGAATGCTTTCACTGAACTGTAAACCCCTTTGCCGTCTAAACCATATTTCTCAATAAGCTTCACTGCAGGACCAGACTCTCCAAACACATCATTTACACCAATTCGTTTTACCGGAACCGGTGCTTTTTCACTGAGCACTTCGCATACAGCTCCCCCGAGGCCTCCGATTACGGAATGTTCCTCTACTGTAACGACTTTGCCCGTTTCCTTTGCCGCTGCCACGATAAGCTCTTCGTCTAACGGCTTGATTGTGTGAATGTTGATGACTTTTGCGTCAATTCCATCTTTGACAAGCATTTCTGCTGCTTCCAGAGCAGAGTTTACGCAAAGTCCTGTTGCGATAATGGCAACGTCTTTTCCTTCTTTTAATGTAATTCCCTTACCAATTTCAAATTTATAATCCGGGGTGTCGTTGATTACCGGAACTGCAAGACGACCGAATCGAAGATAAACCGGTCCGTCCATCTCATAAGCTGCTCTTACGGCTGCTTTTGCCTCTACATCATCGGCCGGGTTGATGATTGTCATACCCGGAATTGTTCTCATCAATGCGATATCTTCGTTACACTGATGGGTTGCACCGTCTTCTCCTACGGAAATACCGGCATGAGTTGCACCGATTTTCACGTTGAGATGCGGATATCCGATGGAGTTTCTTACCTGCTCAAATGCACGACCTGCCGCAAACATGGCAAATGTACTTGCAAATGGTACCATTCCTGTGGTTGCCAGTCCGGCTGCCACGCCCATCAGATTGGATTCGGCAATACCACAGTCAAAGAATCTTTCCGGAAAGACTTTTTTAAACTTACCGGTCTGGGTTGCTGCCGCAAGGTCGGCATCCAGAACGACCAGATTATCATGCTCTTTTCCAAGTTCAATTAATGCTTCTCCATAGCTGGCTCTGGTTGCGATCTTCTTTACTTCTGACATAATGCTTCCTCCACTTTCTTTAACTCTTCCATGGCTGTTGCATACTGCTCATCGTTCGGAGCACTTCCATGCCAGGATACCTGATTTTCCATAAAGGAAATGCCTTTTCCTTTGACTGTTTTCATGATAATAGCGGTTGGAACCCCTTTTGTCTCTCTGGCTTCACGGAATGCCGCATCAAGCTGGTCAAAATCATTACCGTCTGCCACATTGATTACATGGAAATTAAATGCCTCGAATTTCTTATCGATTGGATAAGGGGAATTGACTTCTTCAATGGAACCGTCAATCTGAAGACCATTGTTATCTACGATAACGACCAGATTATCCAGTTTTTTCGCTGCAGCAAACATGGCAGCTTCCCATACCTGTCCTTCTTCAATCTCGCCGTCACCAAGAAGAGTGTATACACGGTAATCCTTCTGTCTCAGCTTTGCAGATAAAGCCATACCGCAGGCAGCGGAGATGCCCTGTCCCAGGGAACCGCTTGACATATCAATACCCGGTGTATGCTGTTTGCATGGATGTCCCTGTAAATGGGAGCCAATCTGTCTTAATGTCAGTAAATCCTCTACCGGAAAATATCCCCGGTTTG
Organism: Eubacterium sp.; assembly: GCA_022769785.1. Taxonomy (GTDB): domain Bacteria; phylum Bacillota; class Clostridia; order Lachnospirales; family Lachnospiraceae; genus Anaerobutyricum. Next base: position 26,353 of record JALEIY010000023.1, on the reverse strand, counting down.
CCAGTGTGGCATAAAGTCCCGGTGCCGTATGTCCTTTGGACAGGACGAAACGGTCTCTATCCGGGTCTTCCGGATTCTTCGGGTCAATGTTCATTTCTTCAAAATATAAATAGGTGAAAACTTCTGTTGCAGATAAAGAACCGCCCGGATGTCCCGCTTTTGCCGCATGAACACCTGTGAGAATTCCTTTACGCACTTCATTTGCCATTTTCTGAAGTTCTAATTTATTCATGTCATCCTCCTGATACTTCTTTACTTTATTGTCGAGACGCTTTTCACAATAATTTATTCACCAAATACTGCTTTATAGTCTGCCTGGAACTTGGCAATTCCTGCGTCAGTCAGAGGATGCTTTGTCATCTGTTCGATTACCTTATATGGAACCGTCGCAATATCCGCACCTGCCAGAGCACAGTCTGTTACATGGATCGGATTACGGACACTTGCTGCGATAATCTGTGTATCAATGCCTGCTACGGCAAAAATGTCAGCGATTTCACGAATCAGGTCAACACCACGAACGTTGATGTCATCTAAACGTCCCAGGAACGGAGATACATAGGTTGCGCCTGCTCTTGCTGCTAACAGAGCCTGGTTTGCATTGAAAATAAGAGTTACGTTTGTTTTGATTCCCTCTGCGCTTAATGCTTTGCAGGCTTTCAGACCTTCTACTGTCATAGGAATCTTTACAACCATGTTCGGATGAATTGCTGCGATTGCTTTTCCTTCTGCAATCATTCCTTCTGCATCGGTGGTAGTTGCTTTTACTTCACCGCTGATTGGTCCATCTACGATGCTGGCGATTTCAGCGATTACCTCATTGAAATCTCTTCCTTCTTTTGCAATCAGGGAAGGATTGGTTGTTACGCCACAGATTACACCCATATCATTAGCTTTTTTAATATCTTCTACATTAGCAGTATCAATAAAAAATCTCATAATATACCTCTTCTTCTTTCTTGTCGACAACAAATTTGTCTTTTTACTGTTCGTTTTCGAAATCAACGATTCTCTGCACTTTGTCTTTGGATCTGCTGTTTGGATCATAAGTGCAGGACAGATATTCTTTTACCATACATTTTGCCAGCTCAATACCGACAACCTGTGCACCCATTGTAATGATGTTGGCATGGTTGGAAAGCTCTGCTCTCTGTGCCTGATAAACATCATGGATACATGCCGCATATGCGCCTTTTACTTTGTTTGCCGCAATGGATACGCCGATACCGGTACCACATACAACGATACCACGGTCAAATTCTTTTGCAGCAACTGCCTGAGCACATTTGATGGCTACATTGGCATAAATCGGATCGTCGCTGCCAAAATCTGCAACTTCGTGTCCAAGGCTTTTTACATATTCCATTAACTGCTCTTTAAATTCTGTTGCGTTCGGGTCACATCCAAATACGATTTTCATAATACACTCTTCCTTTCTCCCAAACGGGTAATTTTATTTTACCCTCATATTATACTATAAATACTGTCTCATTTCATTAAGAGAATCATAAATGCAGGTCGGTTCTACATCCGATTCTTCTACGGTTTTCATGGTTGCCTCTCCGGTAAGAACCAGGAAGCCTTTTGCTCCGTTTTTGACGCCGGTTGCGACATCTGTGTATAAGCGGTCTCCCACAAATGCCATCTTTTCCGGTTTATATCCGGTAATTTCTGTAATCATCTCCACGGTTTCTTTCCATGGTTTGCCAAGGAATCTTGGCGCTACTCCCGTGGAATCTGTTATCAGACTGCACATTGCGCCGCAGTCCGGCATAAATCCGTATTCCGTCGGACAGTTGGTATCCATATGTGTTGCGATAAACGGCACTCCGTTGCGCACATAATGACAGATTCTGTCCAGTTTTTTATAAGTCAGTGTTGTGTCGAAGCTCTGTACGGCCACATCCGGATCTTCTTCCACCAGCTGTATCCCTTTTTGTTTCCAGTTTTCTTCCAGGAGAGGGGTTCCGTTCAGATATACCTTTGCTCCCGGATAGTTTACTTTTAAAAACTCGGCACAGACATCTCCGGCTGTAACCACCTTGCTCTCATCGACATCCAGTCCCAGCTTATGAAGCTTTTCCACATAAACTGCCGGAACTTTGGAAGCATTGTTTGTGAAAAAGACGAAATCTCTGTCTTCGGAGGCCTCAACCTCACGGATAAAATCCAGGGAACCCGGAATCAGCTGGTCACCAAGATAAACGGTTCCGTCCATATCCAGCACAAATAATTTAACTCCTTTTAACGCCTCTTCTTTTTTCAGCATGAATCTTCCCTCTTAACCGTAAATTTCTTCTGTAATTTTGTCTGCAATCCGCTCTAAACGTCCTTTATCTTTTGCGAACTGCAGGATGGAGTAACGCGGACGAACGGTGTAGCCTTTTACAAGGCTTTCATGGAACAGCTCTCTGCTGATACCAATCTCCTTCGGGCTTGTCGGTGCTCCGCCTTTTGCCAACAGTGCTCTGATTTCTTCTGCGGATGGGCAAAGTTCTTTGGTTCCTTCCGGTAAAATGTCTTCCATTTCTTCAAAGAAACGTGCGATAACCGGGGTAGCCACTCCAACCTGAATACCATGATGGTTTGGATTGAGACCTCTTGCGATGAAGTCCATCTCCCAGAAGTGGGAAAGCATATGCTCTGCTCCGGATGCCGGACGGGAAATGTTAACCAGTGCCATGGCAACGCCTGTCAGTGTCAGTGCCTCAAGAAGTGCTCCTAAGGATTCTGCATCTCTTGTCTTTAAGCCTTCTGCTGTGGAGAAGCATTTGTCCAGTGCTCTCTGTACCAGTGTCACGCAGGTATCGCAGCGGTAATCTCCATTTGCTTTTACGGAAAGATCCCAGTCAGCAATTGCTGTGATTTTTCCGACTACGTCACCAAAGCCTGCCTGAATCAGATCCTGTGGTGCTGTCTGCAAAATATCAGTATCTCCAATCAGTCCGTAGGTAAGATGTGCAACCGGTGAATACTTGTATCCCTGAGAAATAATCGGTGCACCGTCTGCCACATAACCGTCCATGGATGGAGCGGTTGCCACGATGATGTATGGAAGTCCGGTTCTGGACGTTACGAATTTTACGGAGTCATTGATAACGCCGGAACCTACCGCAACCATAAGGGATACGTCCAGATCCTGCTCCTGTACGATTCTTCCCAGTGTCTTCTCATCCGGAATCAGAATGTCATCCCCAGTGTCAAAAAGAAGCTCTTTTACGTTAAATCCGTCTTCCTTTAACAGTTCTACTGCTTTTTTTCCTGCTACTTTATATGTGTTGTTATCAAATACAACAAGAATCTTTCCATCCTTGAATGGAGCTGCCATTCTCGGAAGTTCTTCGATGGCACCTTTGCGGATGGCCATGTCGTGTACGCTGAAACTGTGATGATGTCCGCAGGAACAGTCAAACTCGGTCTGTGGCATCTCATTAATCGTCATGTTTAAAATCTCATTCATTTTCATTACCCTCCTGATTCATTTTTTATAGTATTTGCTTCGTTTCACTTTATGTTATTACCTGTTGTTGCTTTGATTATAATGTCATCCCAATGCTTTGTCAATACTAAAAATCAATTTATTTTTACAATATTTCATTTTTTTATTGATTTTTATTACTTTTTGCTTGTTTGTTTATATTTATTTTTACATTTGTAAATATATATGTCATTAAGGCGAAGCTTGCCCGGAGCGGCGTTTTTTTCGATACACCACTGCCTTTGCACGGGGCGGTTCTGGCTTTTTGCGGGGCTCTCGCCCCGGAAATTCCTTTTTTTGCCACGATACGGGGCGTATGAAACAAACAGCGGGGCATACGCCCCGGGATTGCTTCCTTTTCGCCCCGCCGGGAGTCATCCCGGAACATGACACAAAAAAGCGCCTCCAGCTACACTTTGCCCATTTATCATGGAATGAGCAAAATGTCACTGTTGACGCTTTTCGTTTTTATCTTGCCGGAGAAGCCTCCCACCCCCATAAATGAGAGTAAAAGATTAACTTCATCAGTACTTATCTTCTATTGTAGTTAATGAGGCAGCCCTTCAGGATGATTTCTCTTTCATCGTCGGTGAGTTCTCCCATATGTAAGGTAAACTCTTTGAGTGTGCCGTTCTCTGCTTTATATGCAGTAAACTCTGTTGCTTTTGAGGCAACTGCCTTTTTCACATCCGGAATGAAAATATAATCCCCATTGGCAAACGGAAGCTCGCCCTCCGGAATCAGGAATGGGAGCATACCCCAGTTAATCAGATTGGAGCGATATCTCTTGGTGGCGTATTCGTTGGCGATGTTTGCCCAGCCGCCCAATACTTTCTGGCAGGATGCCGCCTGTTCTCTGGCGGAGCCGTCGCCCGGCTTCACGGCAAATATGGTGCTTCCGATTCCCACGTTGGTGTTATCCACTTCTTCAAACTGACTGTGAATTGCCTGGAATACTTCCTTCAGTTCTCCCAGTGCCTCCACCGGACATTTGCCTGCTTCAATGGCTTTCTGTGCCTCACGAACCTCTTTGGCACGTCCCACGTAAGCCGGGTCCTTTCTGGATAAGGTGAATTCTGCCAGTCCCAGCGGATTAGAACGATAGGAGGAGGTTTCTCCTGATGGAATCAGCTCATCGGTGGTAGTAACCGGATCATGAATCTCGGATACCACTTTTAAAATCATATGCTCCGGCAACGGGCTCATTGCCGGCCAGTCCTTAATGTTCGGGCCAAACTTAATCTCTACGGACGGGTCAGCCACTCCTTTGCTGTCAAAGACGCGGTTAGCATAAATGCTGCTGTCAAAGTAATATTTTCTTCCTTTAATTTCTACATCCAGGTCTGTGGCCGGTGTCAGATATCCTTTATTGGCTGCTGTGGCAGCAATAGAACGGGCATCCATCAGAGCCACGGAGGCAATCTGTCCGTTTTGCAGCTTGGAGCCTTCCCGATTCGGGAAGTTTCTGGTGGAGTGACGGATACTCAGACTGTTATTGGACGGTGTGTCTCCGGCGCCGAAGCATGGGCCGCAGAATGCGGTTTTTACAATGGCACCGGCTGCCATCAGGTCTGCTGCTGCACCGTTTTTCACCAGTTCCATGAAAATCGGGGTACTTGCCGGATAAACACTTAAGGTAAACTCATCCGGTCCGATGGAGCGTCCCTTTAAAATGTCTGCCGCTGCACAGAGGTTCTCAAAACCGCCGCCGGCACATCCGGCGATGATTCCCTGCTCTACGTAAAGGCGGCCGTTATGTACTTTATCCTGCAGTGTGAAGTCCACCTGACCGTCCAGACTGATTTTTGCCTTTTCCTCACAGTCATGAAGAACATCTGCCAGGTTTGCGTTCATTTCTTCGATGGTATAAGTATTGCTTGGATGGAACGGCATGGCAATCATCGGTCGGATTTCACTTAAATCAATCATAATCATGCCGTCATAGTATGCCACCGGCTGCGGAGCCAGTTCTTTATAATCCGCTTCTCTTCCGTGAATCTCGTAAAATTCGCGGATAGTCTCATCAGTCTTCCAGATGGAGGAAAGACAGGTGGTCTCTGTTGTCATAACATCAATGCCGATTCGGAAATCTGCGCTTAAGGATGCCACGCCCGGTCCGACAAACTCCATCACTTTATTGTTCACATAACCGTTCTTAAATACCTTACCGATAATCGCCAGCGCCACATCCTGCGGGCCGACACCCGGAATCGGGCTTCCGGTCAGATATACGCCGATAATTCCCGGCATATTGATGTCATAGGTCTGATTTAATAACTGTTTTACCAGCTCCGGTCCGCCTTCTCCCATAGCCATGGTTCCCAATGCACCATAACGGGTATGGGAATCAGAGCCTAAAATCATTGCACCGCCGCAGGCCAGCATCTCTCTTGCAAACTGATGGATGACCGCCTGATGTGGTGGAACGTAGATGCCGCCGTATTTTTTCGCACAGGTCAGTCCAAACATATGGTCATCTTCGTTAATGGTTCCGCCTACTGCGCAGAGACTGTTGTGGCAGTTGGTGAGAACATATGGCATCGGGAACTTCTCAAGTCCTGACGCTCTTGCAGTCTGAATAATGCCGACATAGGTAATGTCATGGGAAGTCAGCTTGTCAAAACGAATCTTCAGCTTATCCATATTATCGGCTGTATTGTGCGCTTCTAAAATCCCGTAAGCAATCGTTCCTTTCCGCGCTTCTTCCTTAGAAGGCACCGCAGGACATGCTGCCTCGGCAAGACGGGCCGGTGCTTCTGTATTATCTTCAATAACCTGGGTACCATTTACAAGCCAGGCACCGTTTTGTAATAATTCAATCATAGTCTGTCCTCCTGAATCTGGTATGTTTCGTATTCTAACATACTTTCTGCCATTATGACAATAATTCGCTATGAAAACTTCATATTATTAAGAAAATCCTTTGTTTTATTCAATATTTCCCCAAAAAATGAATGAACACCTCTCTGAATACGGCATTTTCCCCTTCCGACTCAATTGCGGCATCTGTCATTTCTATGCAACGAAAGCTGCTCCTTCTGTTTTGCCGCCGGCAATGCAAAACCAAAAAGGCGCCGCGTTTTTTCGCAGCGCCCAGTTGATTACCCTCCGCTTAGCGTTCTGCGCGCTTGAAGCGGGGGACTCCTTCTGAAATGTTGATTATTATGTAATATATTATTCCTGTTCAAGAATCCGTCCGGAACGGTATGCATGCAAAAGTTCTTCCAGATCCTTGATTTTTTCGCGAATCTGTTTTCCGTTTTCCGTATCCGCAACCCGTTCCCGATGTTTGGAGAACTCCATAATGACGGTATCGGAGAAAACGTCTTTTTCTTTTTCAATCATATCTTCCGTAGAGGTAAATGTCTCGTGGGAAACAAGACGCAGACCTCTGGAATTATAAATGAGAGTATATCCGGCAATACCGGTCTGACCCCGGTAAGCTTTGGAAAAACCACCGTCGATAATCATGACTTTACCGCCGCATTTTACCGGTGATTCGCCTTTTACGGTTTTAACCGGCATATGTCCGTTGATAATGTGCGATTTTTCCGGATCCATACCAAACTCTTCGAGAATGCGGTTCGCAACATCTTCCCGGTCAATGAGCTGGTAATAATAGTCCTTCTTTTCTTCCTGCACTTCCTTGTCGGCGATAAAATAACGCTCAAAGGTCGCCATTTTTTCTTTTCCGTAGACAGGAGAATTCTCATTGGACCAGATGTACCACATAATATCCTTGCCGTATTCATGCTCTTCCCGGTTATCCTGCTGCTCATAATATCCTTTTCTCGCATAGTATTCCAGGACATCGTAAAGCTCTTTTCCGGCATATTCCTTTTTGCCGATTTTTACTTTACGGAAATTGCCGTTTTCATCAAGAGGCACACAGCCATGATAAAGGAGATTGGAATTGCAGCGAAGATACAGACTTCCTTTATTAAACATGAAACGAATATGTTCCTGCAGCTTGTCGCAGTTTCTGAAGTTCATGCGAAGCCGGTTCATGAGGCTCTCTTCTCCCGGAGACAGCTTAAACGGATCCTTCGGGTCAATGGTTGGGAATGACTTGTCCAGAAGCTCGTAGGTTTTTCCATCTATGCATATGGTTCCGTTTTCGTAGTCAATCTTATCCAGAAGCATCCGCTTTTCCATGTTAAACTCCGGACGGCGTTTAATCACCTGTCCTTCCAGCTTAAACTGGATAATGGCAATCGCCTTATGCATCTTCATATTCAGTTCGATTTCTCTCGGATGATGGTGGTCCTCCGCATGGACGGAAAAGCATTCGCACGGGTCGTTGGCATAGGTCTCCATGGCAAAACTTGCCAGCGGCACAAGATTAATGCCGTATCCGTCTTCCAGTACATCAAGATTGTTGTATCTTGCAGACAAGCGGATAACATTGGCGATGCAGGCTTCGTGACCGGAAGCGGCTCCCATCCAGACAACGTCATGATTGCCCCACTGGAAATCTACCGTACAGTGCTTCATCAGATGGTCCATGATGATATGCGGACCCGGACCCCGGTCAAAAACATCGCCGATAACATGAAGTCTTGTGACAGTCAGCGTCTGAATCACCTGGGAAATGGCTACAATAAACTCTCTGGCACGGTTAATACGGATAATAGTGTCAAAAATCTCATTATAATATTCTTCTTTCTGAACTACCCGGTTATTTTCACTGAGCAGTTCCTCAAGAATATAGGCAAAATCCTCCGGCAGACTCTTTCTGAGTTTGGAACGGGTATATTTTGCCGAACATTCCTTACATACCGCAATGAGTCGGTGAAGAGATACCTTGTACCAGTCTAAAAGATCCTCTTCCGAAAGCTCCTGTTTCATCCGTTCTATCTTTTCTTCCGGATAATAAATAAGAGTGGCAAGACTTTTTTTGTCTCTGGCGCAAAGGGTATTGCCAAATACATCTTCAATCTTATTGCGGATTGCGCCGGAACCATTCCTTAAAATGTGCAGGAACTGTTCATATTCTCCGTGAATATCAGACACAAAATGTTCTGTCTCCTTCGGCAGGTTTAACAATGCCTGCAGATTAATTATCTCAGTAGATGCTCTGGCAATATTCGGGTATTGTGTCGCCAGGCTCTGTAAATATTTAAAGTTTAAATTTTCCAAATTATTCCTCCTCCCTTTTGTAATCCCCCATTATTTCCACATCCTAAAGGCTGCGTCCATGAGACGGTATACCTGTTATGGTGTCGTCCTGATAAGCACTTTCACCGTAAATATTATACCATATTTTGCTGCAAATCAGTAATCATTTCTATTCTTTTTCCGGAAAATAATCTTCTTTTTGCTGAAGCTGAAGATACTGCCGCATCTCGATAATCGGCATTCCATTATTGCGGATATAATCCTCCGTGATAATTACACGGCCGATATTATCATCCTTCGGAATCTCATACATAATATCCAGCATAAATTTCTCAATGATTGCTCGAAGTGCTCTGGCCCCCGTATCCTTTTCCAGCGCTTTTTCCGCAATTGCCATCAATGCCCCATCTTCGAAGGCAAGCTCTACCTCATCAAGCGCAAGCAGCTTCTGATACTGTTTCAGAATCGCATTTTTCGGCTCTTTTAAAATGTCCACAAGCATTTCCTTGGTGAGCGGGTTCAAAGTAAACAGAATCGGAAGTCTGCCGATAAACTCCGGTACCATACCGAATTTTCTCAGGTCTTCCATGGTCACATACTGAAGCAGATTCTCTTCTTTGTCGTATTTATCCTTCAAATCTGCGCAAAATCCGATGGCGGACTGTTTTGTCAGACGTTCTTTTATAATATTTTCCAAATCCGGAAATGCTCCGCCGCAGATAAATAATATATTTTTCGTATCCATCATGGTTGTCGGTACCATGGCGTTTTTGGAGCTGGCTCCAATTGGAACTTCTACCTCGCTTCCTTCGAGAAGCTTTAAGAGAGCCTGCTGAACGGATTCTCCGCTCACATCCCTGCTGGTTGTATTTTTCTTTTTGGCAATTTTGTCAATCTCGTCAATAAAGATAATTCCTCTTTCTGCCTTTTCCACATCGTTATCGGCATTGGCAAGGAGCTTTGAAAGCACACTTTCCACATCATCTCCGATATAGCCGGCTTCCGTCAGGGAAGTAGCATCGCAGATGGCAAGAGGGACATTTAAAAGACGGGCGAGGGTTTTTACCAGGTAGGTTTTTCCGCAGCCTGTCGGTCCTATCATCAGCATGTTGGATTTGTCGATTTCAATTTCATCCATGGTATTGGTGATGACACGTTTGTAATGGTTATACACTGCCACAGACATCACTTTTTTCGCATGGTCCTGTCCGATTACATATTCGTCCAGTTTTGCTTTGATTTGATGCGGGGCCGGTATATTTTTCAGAGTGAGTGCTTTTTCCTCTGCTTTTTCTTTTTTCTTCTTTTTCTTCGATGCCTTCTTCGGTTTTATTTTCTGTCCCGGCAGTCCATTTTGCAGCAAATCTCCCAGATTCATATCCTTAAGGCTGTTTATATCCATACTGGAAAGATCTAAAAACTGAATCCCTCCTCCCGGGAATCCCGAGCCAAAGGAATCAAAGGATTTTTGCATACAGTCGGTACAGATGCTCATATTATTCGGCATCCGGACAAGGGTAGCGCCCTGTCCTTCTCCCCGATGACAGATACAGCAAAAATCGGATGGATTCTTTGTTTTCCGCTTTTTATCTCCGGAAGGGTGGTGTTCGGATTCCTCTCCGTCCTCTTCCTCTTCTGCCTCTTCTTCGTCTTCCGGCTCTTCCTCGTCGTATTCCTCGTAATCCACAGTGATATTATTGCCCTGTTCGGTGATGTCTTCCGGGTTCTGGTCTTTTTCTTCCTCTTCCAGGAATGTTTTTTCTTTATCCATTCTGTCAACTCCTAGTTTTGTATGTTTATCTTCTCTTTCAGTATTGCTTCTCCGAGAATCAAATCCTCCGGAGTGGTAACTTTGATATTGTCATAGCTTCCCCGAATCATTTTTACCGGGCGTTCTCCAAAGCTTTCCATGACCATGGCATCATCGGTCACTTTTTCCGCTCCCGACTGAAACATTTTCCGGTAAGCGCTGCTGATTTCCGTCAGTTCAAAGCATTGCGGTGTCTGCATCTGCCAGAGAGTACTCCGGTCCGGTGTGGATACCGTATATTCCTGACTATCCACGACTTTTATCGTATCTTTTACCGGCATTCCCATGACACAGGCCCGGTGCTCCCGCACCTGCCCTATACAGAAATTAATCTGCTCCGGAGTAATAAATGCTCTGGCTCCATCATGAATCAGCACAAAGCATTCGTTTTTCTCTTCCGGGAAAATGCCCTCTTTTACCGCCTGAAGGCCGTTCCATACGGATTCATACCGTTCTTTTCCTCCGGCAACAACCCGGGTAACTCTGGAAATGCCATAAGGACGAATAATTTCACGGGTGACGTAGTCTTCCTCGCCTTCCCCGACCACAAGAATGATTTCGTCCGTTTCGCTTTTTTCGAAAGCCTCCAGGGTGTAGGCAAGAATCGGTTTCCCCAGCAGCTTCAGATATTGCTTTTGAATTTTTGTTCCCATCCGGCTGCCGCGTCCGGCCGCCACGATAATGGCTGCTGTTTTTTCTTTCATTTGCTATGCCTATCTCTCTCCGATTTTCAGATTAGGAACTGCGTTGAGATCCCATCCGTCACGAACCCCTTTTATATATTCGTAATATCCTGCCACTCCAATCATTGCTGCGTTATCTGTGCAGTATACCGGCGACGGATAATAAAATGTCATTCCGTTTTTCTCGCAGGCTTCTTTCATCTGGCCCCGCAGGGAAGAATTGGAAGCCACTCCGCCTGCAATGGCCACCCGGTTGATGCCGAGTCTTTTTGCCGCTGCTACGGTGTGCTCTGTCAGTACATCGGTTACCGCCTGCTGAAAAGAAGCTGCCACATCGGCACGATTGACCGGTATGTTTTTCATTTCACAGTGATTCAGGTAATTTAATACTGCTGATTTTAAGCCGCTGAAGCTGAAATCATCCGGGCTGTCACTGATTTTTGCCCGTGGAAAGGTTATTGCTTTCGGATTCCCTTCCCTTGCCAGTTTATCAATTTTCGGTCCGCCGGGATAACCCAGTCCAATGGCTCTTGCCACTTTATCGAAGGCTTCGCCTGCCGCATCATCTCTGGTGCGGCCGATAATCTCATATTCCCCGTAATCTTTGACCATTACGAGGTGAGAATGACCACCGGAGGCCACCATACATAAAAACGGAGGCTCCAGTTCTTTGTGTTCAATGTAATTGGCACTGATATGCCCTTCAATATGATGCACGCCCACCAACGGTTTTCCTGCACCAAAAGCAATGGCTTTTGCCTCCGCAACACCGGTAAGCAGCGCGCCCACAAGCCCCGGTCCATAAGTCACCGCCACGGCGTCAATGTCATCCAGAGTTACTCCTGCTTCCTCCAGAGCCGCCTCAATGACCGGATTGATTTTCTCGATATGTTTCCGGGAGGCAATTTCCGGAACGACGCCTCCAAAAACCGTGTGGAGCTTTATCTGGGTATATATGATGTTTGATAGAATATCTCTTCCGTTTTTTACTACCGCTGCTGCGGTTTCGTCACAGGATGTCTCAATTGCCAGAATCAGCACATCCTTTTTTTCCTGTTCCATCTCTTACTCACTCCTCTTCTTTTTGCCCTGTTCTTCCCGGCCGGAACCGTGACAACGATTCCGCTTTTTTATTCCTCAAAGGCAAGGGTAATGCTTTTTCCGTCTTTTCCCGCACTGGTTGCCGGAAATATCTTTTTTACTTCCGGAAGGTATTCCTCCGGATAAACGACAGACGGACTGAAATGGGTAAGCCAGAGCTGTTTCACATTCGCCTGCTTTGCCAGATATGCCGCCTCCTGAAATGTCATATGCTTTTTTTCTACCGCTTTTTCTTTCATTTCCGCATCGCCGTACATTCCCTCACAGATAAAAAGGTCAGAATCGGCTGCGGCTTCCACAATCGTCTGCAGCGGACGGGTGTCTGTCGTATAGGTGCATTTGATTCCTTTTCTGGCAGGCCCGAGGACCATATCCGGCGTCAGGGTACGCTCCGGCAGAGGAATAATTTCTCCTTTTTGCAGACGGCTCCAGTATTTCACTTCCACTTCATTTTCTCTGGCACGGTCCACATCGAATTTGCCGGCACGGTCAATTTCCAGTGTATAGCCGTAACAAACCACATTATGATTTACCCGAAAAGCCCGGATTCGATAGCCGTCCATTTCTATGGACTCTGTTTTTTCCTTAAGTTCCCGATATTCAATCGGAAAGGGTAAATCCGGTGCAATGGTTCTTAAGGCATTCACCACCCGGGCCAGTCCTTTTGGCCCAACCATCAATAGCGACTCGGTTCTTTGTGCATTTCCCAGGGTGAGAAGAAGTCCCGGCAAACCACTGATATGATCTGCGTGATAATGGGTAAAACAGATTACCTCAATCGGCTTAAAGCTCCACCCTTTTTCGCGAATTCCCACCTGTGTTCCCTCTCCACAGTCTATGAGTACACTTTTTCCATTATATCTCGCCATTAAAGATGTCAGTTTGCGATATGGCAGCGGCATCATTCCGCCACAGCCCAGCAAACATAATTCCAGCATAACATCCCTCTCTTTTCTATTACAATAATTCCGTCTGCTCTTTCACACAGACCGGAACGGCAAACTGTGCGGTCCACCGGTCGTAACAGGCTTCACAGATACGAAACTGATGAATCTCCCCGTCTTTTCCGGAAAAATATCCCCATTCCTTGCTGACAAAGAGATAATCCTCCCGTTCCCCTGTTTTTTCAACCAAAAGCTTTTTTCCGCAGCAATTGCAGTATATTTCTTTTTTTCCTGTTTCCATATTGTACCTCCAGTCTTTTTACAGCGGGCAGACCACGGGCTGTCCCTTCTTTTATGGCTTTTCGGACCCTGTCGGCTCCGGTTCTATTATAAAAGAAAATGCCGAAAATTGTTCTGGAAGTTGTTTACATCCCGCTTTGATGCTCCATAATGAGAGCATCTTCCCGGGGCTTGTCGTAATAATTTTTCCGGATGGCAATCTGTGAAAATCCAGCCTCCTCATAGAGCCGGATGGCCGCCAGATTGGACTTTCTGACCTCCAGAAAAATGTGCCTGATTTCTTCTTTTTGTGCCTGTTCTTTCAAATGACTGACGAGCAGTCTGCCTATTCCCTGCCGCCGCTGCTCCGGCTCTACTGCCACATTGGTAATATCCGCTTCATCAAGGACCGCCAGCATACCCACATAGCCGACGATGACTCCGTCTTTGACTGCGACATAATTTCTTCCGCCCGGCTGACTTTCCATATCTTCGAGACTTTTTAATGACCAGGGCGTTGAAAAGCAGACACTTTGCAGCTTCGCAACCGCAGGGCAATCTTCCCGGCGCATTGGTCTAATCTGTATCATTCCAGTGTTTTCCCTTTTGCTTCTAGTTCACGCTCTGCCTGTGATTTTCTCAGATAAACCGGTGCATGCTCTGCTGCGGTCTCGGTTTTACCCATTTTATAGTACACAATGGCTCTGGCTCCCACCGCTCCGGCTCTCTGCCGGTTCAGATGTGCCGGCGCATATTCATACGGTACCTGACAGTTTTTTTCGATGATGTCCCGGTACACCGGCACGCCGTCTCCCAGAAAAATCACCTTCTGTCCCAGCCGGTTGCATTCTTCAATAATCTCTTCCACCGGACAGGCCCTGTCAGAAACAAGAGTCTGAAATTCTCCGCCGGAAAATGTATAGATACCGGTATAAACCTGTTTTCTTCTGGCATCCATCATCGGGCAGATGCATCCATCCACCCCAAACAGATTATATGCAATTCCCTCCAGTGTCGGCACGGAAATCAGGGGCTTTTGAAGTGCCAGTCCCAGTCCTTTTGCCGTGGCAGAACCGATACGAAGTCCCGTAAAGGAACCCGGGCCTGCGGCTACTGCAATAGCATCCAGCTCATGCAGATTGGTCTGTGTCATTTTTACAATTTCATCCACCATGGGAAGCAGAGTCTGTGAATGAGTTTTTTTATAATTTAACGTGTATTCCGCCAGTATCGTTTCCTCGTCCAGAAGTGCGGCGGATGCCACCAGTCCGGAGCTATCGATTGCCAGTATTTTCACAATTGACCTCCTTTCTGGTAATCAGACGATAGTCAAAGCCTTTGGACAAATCCTTTTCTATGGTTATCTCTGTACGTTTTTCCGGTAACAGCTCGTCAATCAGTCCGGCCCATTCAATAAAACAGACGCCGTCGCCTTCGATATATTCATCAAAGCCTATTTCGTACATCTCCTCCGGGTCACTGATTCTGTATACATCAAAATGATAAAAAGGCAGTCTTCCCTCTTCATAGACCTGTACAATGGTAAAGGTAGGGCTGTTTACCGGTTCTTTTATGCCCAGTCCGGCCGCAAATCCCTGCGTGAATACTGTTTTTCCCACACCCAGGTCTCCATACAGGCAAAACACTTGTCCCGCCTGTGCCAAAAGGCCGCACTGTCTCCCGTATTCAAATGTTTCTTCTGCACTAAAACTTTCTGTTTTCATCCTTTTCCCTTTAATGCTTCTTTTCTTTTATAAAGCTGATAATTTCTTCTTTCTTGTCTCCCATATCTTCAGTAGGAATCAGATAGGCATTGACCTTACCGGTATAAAGAACCACCGAAGATTTTAAAAACATGGTCTTGTAAATCCGTTTCCATTCCACATCAATGGCATCCTCTCCCAGTTCGAGATGAAGTCCCCAGTCATCGACCATGTAATGGAAGGTCTGCTGGTAAACCGGATTTTTTCTGACACCCATTCTTGCCTTATTCCAGGTATTCAGCGGCAGCGCAATTACAAATAAGAACATCACAACGGCAGCCACCCATAAATTGGTGTTATTCTGTATCACCATGACAACCGGCCAGACAACACCGATGATTGTGGCAATAATCATCAGCGGCTGTCTGTAATTATGGCCAAACATAAACGCCGACATGACTTTTTCGGTGATTTTCGCATCAATTCGGTAATATCTGCCCTGAGGCTCTGCCATTTTCTTTGTTTCTCCGGCTTCTTTTTCCGAAGCAGCCTCTTTTTCTTCCTGTTCTTCTTCCTCCTGTGTTGTCTCTGCTAAAGCAGTTTCTTCTGTATCGTTTTCTTTTTCTGTGTCCTTTTCTTCTCCCAGTTCGGACAGCTTCATTTTACTGATTTCTTCAAATCCTGCCATTATTGTTCCTTTCCTGCGGAATTATTTCTCCGCATTGATTTTCATGGTGAGCTGGATTCGTTTTTTCTTCATATCCACACTCAGCACCTGTACATTTACAATATCTCCCACACTGACAACTTCCAGCGGATGACGAATAAAACGGTCTGTCATCTGAGAAATGTGAACCAGACCATCCTGATGCACTCCGATGTCCACAAATTCCCCGAAGTCTATCACATTACGGACTGTTCCTTTCAGAATCATGCCTTCTTTCAAATCCTTCATCTCCAGAACATCGGTCCGAAGAATCGGTGTCGGCATATCACTTCTCGGATCTCTTCCCGGTTTTTCCAGTTCCTCCACGATGTCTTCCAGTGTGAGTACCCCTATTTCCAGTTCTTTTGCGGTTTCTTCCATATTTTTAATCCGGCTGCGAAGTTTACGCAGACCGCCGGAAGCAATCTGTTCTTCTTCGTATCCCATGTTCCGAAGAAGCTTTCCGGCTGCTTCGTAAGATTCCGGATGTACTCCTGTATTATCCAGTGGATTATCGCCTCCGGAAATCCGAAGGAATCCGGCACACTGCTGAAACGCTTTCGGTCCCAGCTTATCCACTTTAAGAAGCTCTTTTCTGGAATGGAAGCTTCCATTGGCTTCCCGGTAAGCAACGATGTTTTTTGCCACATTTTTACTGATACCGGAAATATACGATAAAAGCGGTACCGAGGCGGTATTTAAATCCACACCGACACCGTTTACACAGTCTTCTACCACGCCGTTTAGTGCTTCCTCCAGCTTTTTCTGATTCATATCATGCTGATACTGTCCCACACCGATGGCTTTCGGCTCAATTTTTACCAGCTCTGCCAGCGGGTCCTGCAGTCTTCTGGCAATGGAGGCTGCACTTCGCTGTCCCACATCGAACTCCGGAAATTCTTCGGTTGCCAGCTTGCTGGCAGAATATACGGAAGCTCCGGCTTCGTTGACAATCACATAGGAAACTTTTTCCGGAATCTCTTTTAAGAGCTCCGTTATCACCTGCTCGGATTCCCTGGAGGCTGTCCCGTTTCCTACGCTGATTAAGGTGATATGATATTTTTTTATCAGCTGATGAACCTTTGCTTTGGCTTCTTTCACTTTAAACTGCGGTGCAGTCGGATATACAACAACCGTATCTAACACCTTTCCGGTCGGGTCTACCACTGCCAGCTTACACCCGGTTCGAAAGGCCGGGTCCCATCCCAGTACGGTCTGCCCTTTTATTGGCGGCTGCATGAGAAGCTGCTTTAAATTCTTTCCAAACACACCGATGGCACCGCTCTGGGCATTTTCTGTCAGCTCGTTTCGAATATCTCTCTCAATAGCCGGGGCTATCAGGCGGCGGTAGCCATCCTCAATAGCCTCTTTTAAAATATCTCTGGTGTAAATGTTGTCTTCCCGGATCAGGGTTTTGTTTAAGGCATGGAGAATCTGTGCCTCCGGCGCTTCTACTTTTACTGTGAGAATCTTTTCTTTTTCTCCCCTGTTTATGGCAAGCACCCGGTATCCGGTCATTTTTTTCAGAGGCTCCCGGAAATCATAATACATTTCATAGACCGACTCGACGGTATCATCCTTTGCTTTTACAATGAGACTGCCTTCCTTCAGCGTCCACTGTCGTATGCTTTTCCGATAATCCGCACGCTCCGATACATTTTCTGCAATAATATCCTTTGCGCCTGTCAATGCCTCCTCGGGAGATTTCACCCCTTTTTCTTCGTCCACATAGGCTTCCGCCTCTTCAAGGGCCGGCCGGGAAAGCTTCTGTAAAAGAAGCAGATTGGCTAACGGCTCCAATCCCTTTTCCCGGGCTATCATGGCACGGGTTCTTCTCTTTGGACGATATGGCTGATAAAGGTCCTCCACCGCCACTAAGGTGGTCGCCTCTCTTATCTTTTTTTCCAGTTCACCGGTCAACTTATCCTGTTCCCGGATTGCGGCGATGACCTGTTCTTTCTTCTCTTCCAGATTGCGAAGATACTGCAGTCTTTCGTGAAGATTACGGAGTACCTCATCACTGAGGGCTCCTGTGGCTTCTTTTCGGTATCTGGCAATAAACGGAATGGTATTGCCTTCATCAATTAATCGGACAGCGGTTTCTGCCTGGTTTTCCCTGATTTGCAGCTCTGCTGCCAGTTGTTTTATAATATTCATAATTATGCCTGCTCTCTGTCTGCGGAAGTAATCCAGCGAAGATATGCGTTCATGAACTGGTCAAGATTGCCGTCCATCACGCTTGCCACATTGCCGGATTCCTCACCGGTTCTGTGGTCCTTCACCAGGGTATATGGCTGCATCACATAGGAACGAATCTGGTTTCCCCATCCGTTATCTGAAACTTCTCCCCGGATATCCGACAGTTTATCTCTGTTTTCCTGCTGCTTGATAAGGTAAAGCTTTGCCTTTAACATCTGCATGGCCTTATCTTTGTTTTTGTGCTGGGAACGCTCATTCTGACACTGTACCACAACGCCGGTCGGAATATGGGTAATTCGGATGGCAGAATCGGTTTTATTAATATGCTGGCCGCCTGCACCACTGGAGCGATAGGTATCAATCCGGATATCTTCATCGGCAATATCCACGGATAAATCCTCTTCGATGTCCGGCATCACATCACAGGAAGCAAAGGAAGTCTGTCTTTTTCCCGCTGCATTAAACGGTGAAATCCGCACCAGACGGTGAACCCCTTTTTCGGATTTCAGATATCCATAGGCATTCTCTCCGTTTACTTCAAAGGTGATGGACTTGATTCCGGCTTCATCTCCATCCAGATAATCAAGCACTTCCGTTCTGTATCCGTGACTTTCCGCCCATTTTCCGTACATACGGTACAGCATACCAGCCCAGTCGCAGGATTCGGTACCGCCTGCCCCGGCATGGAGGGTTACGATGGCATTGTTGGCATCGTATTCTCCGGAAAGCAGGGTCTGAATCTTCATTTTCTCAAATTCTGTCACAAACTGTTCCACCATCTCGGCGATTTCCGGTATGAGGCTGGTATCTGCCTCTTCATCGGCCATTTCAATCATAACTGTGATATCCTCCATGGAGGTTTCCAGTTCCTCAAAGCCTTCCACCGTATCCTTAAGCCCTTTTAAGGTTTTCATGGTTTCCTGTGCTTTGTCCGGATCGGACCAGAAATCCGGTTCTTCCAGCTTTGGTTCCAGCTCTTTTATGGTATTTTCTTTCCGTTCCAGTTCCAGAGACAGCCGCAGTTCTTCCATTGGCTCTCTGTATTGATTTAATTTGAATCTGTACTGATCTAATTCTACCAAATCTGTAAACTCCTTCTTACTTCCCTCTGATTCTATTTACAAATATGCAAATGGGGCTGCTGCAAAATGTGTTCCCGGTCTTTCCCTTTTCCGCACTTTACAGCAGTCCCCCTTTGTATTTCAATCTTTTTGTCTTTTACTGCAAAAACATTTTCATGCAGACTTTAATCTGCGTATTTTCCACAGCACTGTTTGTATTTTTTACCGCTTCCGCACGGACAAGGTGAATTACGGCCGATTTTCGCCTCTTTTCTCTTATATGGTCCTTTCGCAACGGTATCGTCTTTGTTTGTTCCGGTTGCCTTTGCCACCTGTTCTCTTTCCACTTTCTGCTCAATACGGATATGCATCAGGGCGCCAACCGTATCATGGCGGATATTTCTTGTCATTTCCTCAAACATATCATAGCCGAGGAACTTGTACTGTACCACCGGATCCTTCTGGGCATAGGACTGCAGACCAATGCTCTGTCGAAGCTGATCCATGTCATCGATATGATTCATCCATTTACTGTCGATAACTTTCAGAAGAATTACACGCTCTGCTTCACGAATACCCTCTTTGTAAATCTCAGATTCCGGATCCATATTCTCATCGTCCACAAGATTATTTTTTGCAAAATCCTCGAATTCTTTTTCTTTTGCATGATAAAGCTCCATGGCTTCTTCCTGAAGACGTTCAATCACTGCTTCTCTATCATCATTTTCTTTCTCTTCTTCTGTTAAAATGATTGGTTTTAACGGGATCTTTCTTCGCAGGGACTCATTGAGTTCCACCATATTCCATTCCTTTACCGGAAGTTCTCCGCCAACCATGTTCACATCATCGCTGACCACATCTTTTATCATCTTGTAGATTACGTCACGCATACTTTCGCCGTCAAGCACCCGGCGTCTTTCCGCATAGATAACCTCTCTCTGATCGTTGTTGACCTGGTCGTAATCCAGCAGGTTTTTACGAATACCGAAGTTGTTATTTTCTATCTTTTTCTGCGCTTTTTCAATCTGCTTGGTGATGGTCTTGTGATGAATCTCCTCTCCTTCCGGAATTCCCAGAGCCCGGTAAACATTCATCATTCGTTCTGAGCCGAACAGTCGCATCAAATCATCCTCTAAGGACAGGAAGAACTTGGATTCTCCCGGGTCTCCCTGACGACCGGAACGACCGCGGAGCTGGTTATCGATTCGACGGCTTTCATGGCGTTCCGTACCGATAATCTTAAGACCTCCCAGTTCTGCCACGCCTTCCTCCAGCTTGATATCGGTACCACGACCGGCCATATTGGTGGCGATAGTGACGGCTCCTTTTTCTCCCGCATGAGATACAATCTCTGCCTCCAGCTCATGGAATTTGGCATTTAAGACATTATGCTTTACACCTTCCTTGCTCAAAAGACGGCTCACTTCTTCCGACGCATCGATGTTGATGGTACCCACAAGCACAGGCTGTCCTTTCCGGTGGGATTCCAGAATCTCATTGATAACTGCTTTGAGTTTTTCTTTTTTGGTCATATAAATGGAATCGTCATGATCTACTCGAATCATCGGCTTATTGGTCGGAATCTCTACCACATCCATGCCGTAAATGTCCATGAACTCCTTGTCCTCTGTCATGGCAGTACCGGTCATGCCGGCTTTCTTTTTGTATTTGTTAAAGAAGTTCTGGAATGTAATGGTTGCCAGAGTTTTGGACTCACGATTAACTTTCACATGCTCCTTGGCTTCGATTGCCTGATGGAGTCCGTCGGAATAACGGCGACCCGGCATGATACGTCCGGTAAATTCATCGACAATAAGAACCTCGTTATCCTTTACCACATAATCCTGGTCCCGGAACATGAGATTGTGGGCGCGAAGCGCCAGAATGACATTGTGCTGAATCTCCAGGTTCTCCGGGTCAGCCAGGTTGCCGATATGGAAGAACTGCTCTACTTTTTTGACACCTTCTGTAGTCAGCATTACCTGTTTTTCTTTTTCATTTACCAGGAAATCTCCGTCTTCTTCGATATCAATACCCATGATGGCATCCATTTTGCTCAGTTCTCCGTCGGAGGTACCTCTTTGCATCTGTCTTGCCAGCACATCGCAGGCTTTATATAAATCCGTAGACTTACCGCTCTGTCCGGAAATGATAAGCGGTGTTCTCGCCTCGTCGATAAGAACGGAGTCTACCTCATCCACAATTGCGTAATTCAACTCTCTCTGTACTAAATCCTGTTTATATATAACCATATTATCACGAAGGTAATCAAATCCCAGTTCGTTATTGGTAATATAGGTAATATCACAATTATAAGCTTCCTGTCTTTCCTGGCTGTTGTAGCTGTTTAAAATCACACCAACCTTAAGACCGAGAAACTCGTGAACCTTTCCCATCCATTCCGCATCTCGTTTTGCCAGGTAGTCATTGACGGTAACGATGTGAACGCCTTTTCCTTCCAGCGCATTCAGGTACGCCGGGAGTGTAGATACCAGGGTCTTTCCTTCACCGGTCTTCATCTCGGCAATTCTTCCCTGATGGAGAACGATTCCGCCCATGAGCTGTACCCGGTAATGTTTCATATGGATGGAACGGTCTGCGGCTTCTCTTACAACGGCAAAGGCCTCCACCAGCAAATCATCCAGTGTCTCGCCATTGGCCAACCGCTCTTTAAACTCGACGGTTTTTCCACGAAGTTCTTCATCGGACAGCGCCTGCATCTGTTCATCCAGTGCTTCAATGGCATCTACCAGTTTGGTAATTCTTTTTATTTCTCTTTCACTTTTGTTTCCAAAAAATATATCTGCAAAACCCATAATTTCCTCCTGTATGGAATGCTTCAATTACGTTTATACGAAATTGCATACGGATTATATTGTAGCATTGATAGTAATGCTTTTCAAGCTATGAAATCTTTAAATATTCTTTCTTTATATCAGAGTTTGCCTTTCTTTATGCAGTTTTTTCCAGGCGGGGTGGCGTGGAACTTTCGCTGGGGCGCTGCAGCGCTTTCCCGGGGCGAGCGCCCCGCTTTTTTCTTCTCACGCCCCGCACGGGGTGTCTGGCGGCTTTCCACCGCCAGGATTCCTCATTATACAGCCAGAGGCTGCGCACTATTTACTTACTAATAGTGCGCAGCCTCTGTAATTTATCTTTGGTTTCCCCGTCCTTTAGTCACTCCCCGGCCCCCTGCGGGCTCTGCAGGACTCGTCAGGATTTAGAACTCCGGCTCGATTAAACCATAGGTATGGTCTTTTCGTTTGTAGACTACGTTAACTTCAAAGGTTCTGGCATTGCGGAATACATAGAAATCATGACCGAGAAGCTCCATCTGTATGCAGGCTTCTTCCGCATCCATCGGCTTGATGGCGAAGCGTTTGCTTCTTGTTATGCGGATTGTTTCATGGTTGTCCACATCTTCTTCCAGGAATTCTTCATTGAAGGTTCCGATTCCCTTGCCATGGCTGGAGATTTTTGTTTTATATTTTCTCACCATGCGTTCAAGCACATCCACCGCCATATCAATGGATGCATACATATCTTTGCTGCTCTGTTCTGCTCTCAGGATTGTTCCTTTCATAGGAATGGTTGCTTCCACGATCTGGTTCTCTCTCTGAATGCTTAATGTGACCTGAACTTCCGTATCGGGCGTAAAAAACTTCTCCAGTTTGCTGAACTTGTCACTGATAGACTGTTTCAGCCCTTCTGATACTTCCAGATTCT
Organism: Eubacterium sp.; assembly: GCA_022769785.1. GTDB lineage: Bacteria > Bacillota > Clostridia > Lachnospirales > Lachnospiraceae > Anaerobutyricum. The sequence goes on along the minus strand of JALEIY010000023.1, from coordinate 3,608 downwards.
TTCCATAGATGATGTAACGCATAAGATCACACTCCTTCATTTTATTCGGCGGCAGTTTTCCCGCCATCCGTATATCATCGTTATGCAGATGATATGTTATTTATAGTATAACATATTTGCACCAAATGTGGAAGAATTCCCCCAAAGTTATTTGCAGAATTTTCTCCTTTTTTACCTCAATTTTGCAAAAATTATAATCATTCTTTTTCCCATTTTTTCGCTCTTTTTTTTGCCCTTATTAAAAAATTAACAAAACGCATGTTTTATCTTGACGAAACCATCCACTTTTTTCATCCACAGGAAAACCTGTGGATAATGTGGATAACTTTGTGGATAAGTTGATTTTCAGTGGTTTTTTCCATGAATTTCGTGTGGATAAATTGATATAGTTGTTCACACACATATTTTTACAGGTGTTTTTTTTACATTTTATTCCAATAAATATTATGCAGTTTGCCACTTGACATTTTATTTCGACCAGAAAATCCCATATTTTCATTTATTTAAATTGTGTGCAAATTCTCTTTTTTGCATCGGAAACTTCTTGAAATTTGTCAAAATATTTTGTCAATTTATTTTTTGTCCAATTTCCCCCGAACGAACTCTCCCGTTTTTTCCGCATATTTTAAATTGTACCCTTGAGAAAGGAATGAGATGTCTTGCCAAAGAAACAACCTTTTTTATCGGTCAGAAATCTGACCCACACATACCACAGTAAATCTGGCGAGACCAGGGCGCTGACGGATATTAGTTTCGATCTCTTTCCCGGGGAATTTGCAGCAATTGTCGGGCCTTCCGGCTGCGGAAAATCAACCTTGCTTGACCTGATTGCCGGTTTTATCCCGGTTCAGTCCGGATATATTATTTATCCATCATCGGGAGGACAGCCGTGCATAGGCTATATGCTGCAAAAAGATCATTTACTGGAATACAGAACGGTATATCAGAATATCATTCTCGGGCTGGAGATTCAGCACCGGCTTACGAAAGACCGGACAAATCTGGTCAGAGAACTCATGGAGGACTACGGTATTGCGGATTTTGCAAATGCGTATCCCAGAGAACTTTCCGGAGGAATGCGGCAGAGGGCTGCTCTGATTCGCACACTGGCGGTAAACCCGAAGCTTCTGCTTCTGGATGAACCCTTCAGTGCTCTCGATTACCAGACCCGTCTTGAAGTATCCGAGGATATCGGAAATATTATTCGCCGCAGGAAAATTACAAGTCTTTTTGTCACACATGACCTTTCGGAGGCCATCAGTATTGCTGACCGTATTATTGTACTTGGACGCAGACCGGGTTATATCCGGAAAATTATTCCGATTGATTTTGGCAGCGATTGCCGGCTGTCTCCTCACGAATCCCGGCTCCATCCGAAGTTTCAGGAATATTTTGACCAGATATGGAAGGAGCTGAAATCAGAATGAAAGAAGAATTTCATCCGGAGCAGGCTTTGTATCTGAAAAAAATAAAACAGCACCACAGCCGGGTGCTGTCTGTACAGATTCTTCTGCTCCTTTTTATTATTGTTATCTGGGAGATGGCTGCCAGAACAGGACTTCTTAATACGTTTATTTTCAGCTCTCCTTCCGGAATTGCCGCCTGTGCCGGAGAGCTGCTTTCCGACGGACAGCTGCTTTCCCATATCGGCATCACCCTTGCGGAGACCTTTGTCAGTTTCCTGCTCGTGGCCGGCATCAGCCTCCTGCTCGCCGTAATCTTATGGTGGAATCACACCTTAAGCGAAATATTAGAGCCTTATTTTGTGATTTTAAACAGCCTTCCCAAATCCGCCATGGCACCAATTTTTATTGTATGGCTGGGAAATAACATGAAAACCATTATCGTCACGGCAATTTCCGTAGCGGTATTCGGAAGTATTCTCAATCTTTTTACCAGCTTTATGTCCACAGACCCGGATAAACTGAAGCTGATTCGAACCTTAAACGGCAATCGGATGGACTGTCTTACCAAGGTTATCCTTCCTATCAATTTTCCTTCTATTTTAAGCACTCTGAAGGTAGATATCGGGTTGTGTTTAATCGGTGTCGTTATCGGTGAATTTCTGGCTGCAAGACAGGGGCTTGGGTACCTGATTATCTACGGTTCCCAGGTATTAAAAAGTGCATCCTTTTCACCAGAAAATGAAAAGAATGCACATGGTTTTCTTTTATCCGAGAAGTGCCTTATCGCTGGCAAATTCTTCGCCGCTGTTTTCGGGTCAAGGGCCGCCGTATGTTCGTCTAACAGCAGAAGCTTCGGCTTTTTCAGGGTTGCCATCAAAAGAGTCAGAGCCTGTCTCTGTCCGCCGGACAAAAGACCGACTTTCGATGTCAGACGGTCCTCCAGTCCAAGGTCAAGGATTTTTAACAGTTCTTTATTTTTTGTGACTTTCCGGCAAAAATTAACACTTCTCTGTTTTCTCTGGTTCTGTTTCCAGTACAGAGGTGCAGTGCGGACATCTTACCGCATCAATATGAATCTCTGTTTTACAGAAAGGGCATACCTTTGTAAGGGTTTCTTCCTCTTCGTCCTTTTCTTTTTTCATTTTGTCAGACAGGGTATTCATTGCCTTCACAATGCAGAAAATAATCAGTGCCATAATAAGGAAATTCAAAACTGCCGTAATAAATTTCCCATAGTTTAAGGTCGCCTCTCCCGCCAGCCGAATGCTAAGCCGGTCAAAATTCATACCGCCGAAAAGCCCCAGAAACGGGTTAATCACATCTTCTACCAGAGAAGAAACGATTCCGGTAAATGCGCCGCCGATAATGATACCGATGGCCATATCCATCACATTTCCCCGACTGATAAACTCTTTAAATTCCTTGAAAAACTTTTTCATTTGCTGATATCTCCTTTCTTTTAATCGTTCACAGCATGACACATAATTCAGGATTTTTCAAGAGGTTTAATGATTTCATCTGAATTTCACTGTGGGAATCTGCCAGCAGCTCCAAAGCGGAAGGCGACAACCGGATAGACAAAGCCTCCCCATCCACACAAATATTTTCCACGGTCGTCAAAAAGACCCTGTCCCGTATTTCCCCGAAATTCGTTTCTGTTAATTTTTTCTCCCATTTTTGTCGTTTCTGCATTTCTTCCTGCAATCTGTTTTCCTGTTTTTCCCTGTTTTCTATCTGCCGGGAAATCTCCCGTTCCTCTTCCATTAACTGCTCCCGTTTTTGTCGGTATTCTTCCGGGGTAATTACTTCCTCCAGCAGTAAATCCAGCAGACGTTTTTCCTTCTTTCTGATATTTTCCGCCTTTTTTTCCAATCTGTTTTCCCGGTAATTATATTCCTCTCCGAAAAAAACCGCATCCAGCGCCTTCCCGATTTTGCCCATCAGCTTTTTTTCATCCGGGCAAAAAAGAAGTTGGCCGGATAATTCTTCTATTATGCCGAACAGCTGCTCCTGTCGGATGGAAATATTATCACAGCCTTCTTCTTCACTCCGGATTGTTTTTCTGGCAGCTTCCCGGCGATTTCTGTTTTTTCTTCCCTTTTTTAAATAGGTGGAGCATTTCCACTCCACTATACGCTCTGTTTTCTCTTTCCCTCCCCACCGGGATGTTTTGTAATACGGAGCCCCACATTGTCCGCAAAT
>JALEIY010000019.1 GCA_022769785.1 Eubacterium sp. | reverse complement strand
GCACCACGAGTAACACCAAGACATCTAGCCTCAAGGTAAAGCATGGAGCATCCTTCTGCCATACCCATCTGAACTTCAGAACCTGTACCGGATGTAAATCTCATTTTAACACCACGGGAAGCGTAGCAGGAAGCAAGGAATGCTTTGGACCATGGAGTATCGTCACCATCCATGAATACGTCTTCAGTTCCGTATACGGATACTGTTTCAGCGTAAGCGGTGTAACCTCTCATACCAAGGTCAAGCTCTGTAGCTTCTTCTACAGCACACTGTGTTAAGATACCAGGACGTCCAACGTTAGCACCAAGCATGATAGCTAAAGCGTTGAAAGGAGCGTAACGAACGATACCTACTGTTGTTTCCATCTCAGCGAAACCACGAACAGCTGCCTCAGCTGCGTCTGCTGCGATCTGGATCATGTTATCTTTAACGTTTGTTACGTGACACTGGTTAGCTGGTTTTAATCTACATCTCATCTTGGTAATACCCATCATAACTTCGAGTACGTTCAGGTTACCAACGATTTCAACTAACTTAGCAGGTGTAACTGCTGTTGTATATTTAAGGCATTCAGCTCTTGACACATTGATGTCAACGAGCATACGAGCGATTTCCAGAGAATCTTTAGCCATAGCTTCTTCTGCGAAATCAAGGTTAATAGCATATTTAGCGATGAAAGCGTCAAGCATATCAAATTTGTCTGCTGTCTTTCCATCCATCTCAACAACTACGCCATTTTCAATCTTAATAGATGGAGTAGGGTCGAATGGGCTGTTCATCGCAATAAATCCAACTTCTGGCCAATCTAAAGCGTAGCCATCCTGATTAACAGGTCTTTGATCTAAATATTCAAAACGTTTACTTCTCACGGTCTCAACACCTCTCAAATTCTCAATTATACTTTTCCCGTACTCTTGTCTTCCGGGAATCATGTATATCCGCATTCCGTTTTGAATGTGGATATCCGATTAACTTGTATTCCTTACACAATCACGGTCCGTGTAAGGTTCTTCAAAAATCAGAGCGTTATCTACGATTTATGTAATCTTAGATATATGGGCATGTAGCGGACTCAAGCGGTTCGTCTGGAGCCAGAGCTTTCAGTAACTGTTTACCAACTTCTCTTGCACCGATGATAGCCTGTCTAACTGCACCTGAATCTCCTGTAAAGAAGAAGTTAACCTCGTTGGAGAAGGATGTGCCGCCGTTACCTGGTGTAGCGATAGCGATAGGATCGATTGTAGCTGTCTTGGAAGCTGTATCGGCTAATACGATACCGATTCCGGATGGAGCTCCTACAGTGATACCGAAAGCTTTTCCAACTGGAGCGCCGAAAGCTTTCTCTAAGCAGTAAGAAGCACGAGCTGTGTACTGGAACTCAAGATGTCCTGCGGAGTTTCCGTAAACATCACCAAACTGTTTTTCAACGAAGCTTAAGCCAACTTCTACAGCTCTTCTAGCATCAGATACATCTTCTGCACCAAATACAATTAAGCAACCATGTCCAGCGCCGCCTTCTGTATCACGAGGGCATTCGCAAAGAACAACTTCTGTATTAGTAGCTTTAACTGCTTCGTCAGCTGCGAAGATCTGTGGGCCAGCACCAACACGGTCAGCGATGATACCGATAGAACGGTATTTAGGATCGATCTTTAATAATTCATGAACACTGTAATCAAGGTTAGCGATTACCAGACCAATTGTATGGCCCATAGCTGTTCCAACATATTCTGTTAATCCGCAAAGGTCTTCGTTGATTCCTTTGGAAGTTTCACAAGCCATGCTCTGAGCAGGAGCCTCTGTTCCACCCATTTTTTTCATAACTTCGTCCATGATTTTAGCCATCATTTCATCTTTCATTGAATTATACCTCCATTAATAATTGATCAGACTAGGACTAAACTTATTGTGGTAAGATTTTTTCTACGTCTGTATGTGGTCTTGGGATTACATGGCTGGATACAACTGTTCCTACTTTGTCAGCTGCAACTGTTCCTGCATCAACAGATGCTTTAACAGCTCCGACATCTCCTCTAACCATTACAGTAACTAAACCGGATCCGATCTTTTCGTATCCTACCAGTGTTACGTTTGCTGATTTAACCATGGAATCGGCAGCTTCGATAGCGCCAACCAGACCTTTGGTTTCAATCATTCCTAAAGCTTCTTTCTGCATAATTGACCTCCTTATAAAATTTTGTGTCTGCCTGGATGGGGCAGACTACCTTTGGTTGATTTACAGGATAGTATCATTATATAGCAACTTTCACAAAATTACTTGGCGTTCACCTATAAATTTTAGCCTTTCAATACATAGAAAAATATAAAGCGCTTCTTATACATGATACTTTGTTGACATTCTTTTGCAGAAGGACAAATCTTTCTGCTCATTATGTCAACTATTTTGCTCAGACGGGCTTTATAACAGTATAATTGTACAATTCTACACCTTTTCCCTGCCTGAAAAACACTCTTTCATGTCGTTTTTTGTCTTTGTTTTTCCGACAATCCGACCGATAAAGAATACTATTTTGCAATATTGTCAAGAATTTTGCTGATGTCTTCTGCGGAAACCTTTCTCGGATTGGCAACGGTACACGCATCCGCAAGAGCTCTGCGGATAATTTCCTGTCTGTTTGCCTCAAACTCCTCGAGAGAGATGCCACAGTCCGAAATGCACATCGGACGATCCATATATTTCAGAAGACGGTTAATCTCCTGAATCAGATTGGACACACCAACCTTCGGGGTCGGAGCCGGAAGACCGATAATTCTTGCCAGTCTCTGATATTTCTTTGCAGAATCATTGCTGTGTTTTGCACCTTCTCTTGCCATATCCGCATTAAACTCAATAACGTACGGAAGCACAAGAGCGTTTGCTCTTCCGTGCGGAATATGGAAGATTGCACCAAGCGCATGTGCGATACCATGATTCAGTCCCAGATTCACCAGGTTAAATGCCATACCTGCCAGACAGGACGCTCTGTGCATTTTATCTCTCGCTTTGATGTCATACCCGTTGCGGTATGCTTTCGGAAGATACTCGAAAGCAAGCTCTGCGGCTTTTTCCGCCAGACAGTCTGAGCAGTCACTGGCAGTCTCAGATACATATGCTTCAAGAGCGTGGGTGATTACATCCATTCCGGTATCTGCCGTAATAAACGGCGGTGCGGATTTGACAAGCTCCGGATCAAGAATCGCAATATCCGGCATCAGGCTTTCATCAATCAGCGGAATCTTTACGCCGGTATTGGAGTCAGTTACCACCGCAAACTGTGTAACTTCAGATCCTGTTCCACTTGTCGTAGGCAGTGCAATGTGTTTGATTCTCTTTGGATTGTCCTGATTCTGTGCCAGTTCAATCTTTCCTGCCATATAAACAATCGCTTTTGCCGCATCGATGGATGAGCCTCCACCAAGGGAAACAACAACATCGCAGTCCTTATCGTCCAGGAACGCAATACCACGCTCAATCAAATCCATCGGCGGATCCGGTATTACCTCGCTGAAAACCGATACTTCTTTGCAGTTGGACAGTTTTTTCAGAATCATGTCGGCCATACCGGAGTCCACCATAAACTTATCGGTAATCAGCACGGCATTTACATCCTTCACATCAAGCAAAGCATTGATGGCATCCTCACTGAATAACACTTCAGTGGAAAGTTTAAACCGTTTCATTTCCCTCCTCCTTTCTTACTTTGTATTTTTCTCTATACTCAGATGGCGTCAACCCTGTTTTCTTCTTAAAAGCCTTACTAAAGTAGTTCGCTTCGTTGTACGCCAAATCCAAGGCAATGTTAAGCACCGGTATGTCGGTGTTTACCAACATCTCCTTTGCCAGGTCCATCTTACGATCCGTGACATAGGTGATGAAATTCACACCCATCTCTTTTTTAAATATCTTACTGAGATAGTATGTGCTGATGTTAACGTGGTTGGCCACATCCTCCAGGCTGATGCCCCGTTTGAGATTTCTCTCGATGTAGTCCACCACCGACTTCATTCCTCCGTCAGACAGCTTACCTTTGACATTCATTTTGTCAAAGACAATGTCTATCATTTTCACGATTTCATTAAATGCGTCGTGTTTATTATTATAGAGGAGATATTTAATCTTGAGCTTCTCCATCTGAACCACAAGCTCATTGGTATCATTGATTCCAAGCTCTTCACTGATGCGGACGATCATTTTTGCCAGTTCCTGAAGACGCTTGGCAATCGCATTCACATCATGATGTTCTAAATATAACTGGTCTATGTACTCTCTTAAAATGTCTACAGTGACTTTGTAAGAGCATTTTCTTAATTCCGCTTCAAATCTCGAGAGCAATTTATTACTCTTATCGCCATCTTTATCCTCTCCCAGCTTTGGCGCAAATGCTTTTACCGACTCCAGAAGCACTTCTTTGCGGATAGGCTTTAAAAGAAAATCATCCACCTTCATTTTGATGGCTTTATGTGCGATATTAAAATCATCGTAAGCTGTCGTGATAATAATGACGGCATCCGGCAGTTTTTTCCTTGCGAAGCGGATTACCTCCATCCCGTCAACCCCCGGTATATTCACATCCACCAGCATCAGATTGATGTCATTCTTACCGATAAGATCAATCGCCTCATATCCGCTTTTTGCCTCACCCACAATTTCTGCATCCGGCAGATTCTCTTCCAGAAATATCTTAATAGAGGTTCTTTCCAGTTCCTCATCTTCTACTATTAAAATCTTATACATATAATGACACCTTTCTATTCGGATTCTAATGGTGCTTTAATTGTTACCCGGGTTCCTCTCGACGGTTTGTTTTCACTTTCAATCATAAGTGCATATTCCGGGCCAAAATAATGAATCAACCTGGTATTGATATTGTAAATACCCACTGCGCTTTCTTTATTATATTTGTAAGCGTCTCCCCGAAGAATACTGTTAATCTTCGTCTGCGGAATACCGTCACCGTCATCAACAATATCAATATAAAGGTCTCCCTTTTCTTCGCGAGCGCTAAGCTGTATGGTTCCCCCTGTCGCCTTTTTCTCAATGGCATGCTTGATGCTGTTTTCCACAATAGTGGCAAGGGAAAGAAACGGCAGCTTCACTCCATAATACTTTTCCGGAATATCTACAGAATACTGCAGCCTGCTGCCAAGGCGAATCTTATGAATCTTCAGATAGTTCATCACATGAGTAATCTCATCCCCCAGAGGACTCAATGGGTTACTGCTTTTTCTTAAAATATATCGCATCATATCAGAAAAAGCATAAACTACATCCTCTGTCATCTTGGCGTTTTCAAAAAACGCCAGTCTTCCTATGGTATTCAAAACATTAAAAAGGAAATGCGGATTAATCTGATAATGGAGCGCTTTAAGCTCAATATCCCTGAGAGACTTTTCCATCTCAATTCGAAGTTTTTCTTCTTTAATCAGTCGCAGGTCCTTTTCTCTTAATTCTGCATCTATCATGCTGTTATACTGTTTTTCCACTGAGTAATTGTAACTGTCACAAATCGTCTGGGCAACTGCAAGAATCTTCTCTACCGGCATAACCGTTACCTGCTGATACAATTCCACAAGCTCCTTGTCTTCTTTCCAGCCCTCACTCAGTTTTGTAATCGGGCGAAGTGTTTCCATATTATTACTGGTTACCTGACCCGACTGAATGGAACCGATATACTGCCCTTTTACCATAAGCGGAATCGAAAAATCTATCAGGCCCGCATGGCAGATGTATGTATATGCCTTTCCGATTTTTTTGGCCTTTCTTCCGCCGCAGGCGTCACAATAGTAACATTTTTCCCGAAAGGCATCCATCTTCCGGAGTTTCTTGCAAAAAGGCGTAAAATTACTTTGTTCTGTAATGGGCTTTCCAGTACAGTCCACCGTAATGAAGGCCAGATCCGTGGCTTTCGCCCAGTTATCCTGCAACGTCTGCAGTTCTTTTACGTCTATGACATCTTCAATATTAATATACTTCTTTTCTGACAACGCCTTTTCCTCCAACCTAATTATGCTGATTCCCAGCAAGCATTCTGTCTGTATACGGCATTTTTACAAAAATCCGTTGCCGAACACAGGCATTATACCATAAGTACAATAAAAAATACTACTGTTTATGTCTTTTTTTATCTATTTTAGACAGATATTGCAGTGCTTTTTCTGCACAGGTACCGGCATCTTCCGTATAGCAGTCAGCCCCGATTTTTTTTGCCTGCTCCTCATCCATGAAATATCCGCCAACCATGATATACACCCGGTTTCTCACACCCTTTTCTTCAAATTCTTTGATAACCGCACGCATATCCTGCTCTGACTGGGATAAAATCCCGCTCAGACAGACAATTCTCGCCTTGCTCGCCAGTGTTTCATCGAGGAAACGCCTCGGCGACACATCAACTCCCAAATCAATCACGCGGATATTTTTGCTCTCCATCATCATCTTGACCAGATTTTTGCCGATGTCATGCATATCCCCTTTGACCGTACCCAGAATCACAGTTCCCACTTCTTTTTCGTTATTTGCTCCGGTATATCTCCGAAGAGACTGCACTCCTTTGTCCAGCGCTCTGGTTACACTCAAAATCTCCGGCACACCAACTTCTTCATTGCGAAACTTGTCCGCCACCTGCCCCATGCCGGAAAGAAATCCCTCTTCCAGGATAGTCTGGGCTGTTACCCCCTCTTCCAGCGCCATTTTCACCAGATCTGTAACTCTTTTTCCCTGACCTTTCTTCAGGGAATCAATAATTTCATCAATAATAGTTCCCATCTTTCTCCTCCGTACAATTTTGAGGTCTTTGTCTTTATTCTAAACTTTTTTGTCAGAAAAAGCAATTTATTATCGGCGATTTCACAATATTTTTTTATTTCATGGAAAAAACAACCAATTACAACCTTATTTTTTTATGTTTTTTATTTATTTACACAAAACTTTTACATGATAACCACACAAAAAAAGACAGATGAGCTATCAAAAAGCCATATCTTGTCCTGTTAATACGAAAGAAAGACTTTTTCAGATATTCTCATCTGTCTGATACTGCCAAATACATACATTCAGCTGATTAATATTTTGTTATTTATCCAGTGTAACTTTTTCCAGTTTCCAGATATCATCCACATATTCCTGGATAGTACGGTCCGAAGAGAACTTACCGCAGTTTGCGGTCTGAAGCATAGCCATGCGAGCCCATTTCTTCTCATCTCTGTAAGCTTCATCCACTCTCTTTTGCGCTTCTTTATAGGAGTCAAAGTCACGCAATGTGAAATAGGTATCCTGCTCAAGCAGTGCATTGTACAGAGCTCGGAACAGTTCCGGATTGCCAGGAGAATAATAGCCGTTTACAAGCTGTGTCATTACCTTGCGCACATCCTCGTTATTATTGTAAATGTCTCTCGGATAATAATTATGGTTTCTCTCGTATTCCATAACCTCATCGGCGGACATACCGAAGATAAAGGCATTTTCTTCTCCGACTTCCTCAACGATTTCCACATTGGCACCGTCCATGGTTCCAATGGTAACCGCACCGTTTAACATAAACTTCATATTACCGGTTCCGGATGCCTCCTTGGAAGCAGTGGAAATCTGTTCACTGACATCTGCCGCCGCAAAAATCAGCTCCGCATTGGATACACGGTAATCTTCGATAAATACAACCTTAATCTTTCCGTTAATGGAAGGGTCATTGTTGATTTTTTCTGCCACGCTGTTGATAAGCTTGATTGTCAGCTTGGCAGTATAATATCCCGCCGCTGCCTTTGCACCGAAAATAAAGGTACGCGGAACAATATCCATCTCCGGATGCTCTTTAATCTGATTGTAAAGATGCATTACATGAAGAATATTCAGAAGCTGACGTTTGTACTCATGAAGTCTCTTCACCTGACAGTCGAAAATAGAGCGAGGGTCCACATCAATGCCGTTATGCTCTTTGATATATTTCGCAAGACGAACTTTATTCTGGTATTTAATGTTCATAAACTCCTGCTGACACTGCGGGTCGTCCACATAAACATTAAGTTTTTTAATATGGTTAAGGGCAGTAATCCAGTCGTCGCCGATTTTACCGGTTACCCAGGAAGCCAGCAGCGGATTACCGTGAAGCAGGAATCTTCTCTGTGTAATACCGTTTGTCTTATTGTTAAACTTATACGGAGCCATCTCATAGAAATCCTTCAGCTCACGTTTCTTAAGAATCTCTGTATGAAGTCTTGCCACACCATTTACGGAGTAGCTTCCTGCGATGGCAAGATGTGCCATACGAACCTGGCCGTCATAAAGAATTGCCATGCTGCGTACTTTTTCCTGATTGCCCGGATAATTTGCCTGAATCTCAAGCACAAACCGGCGGTTAATCTCCTCGATAATCTGGTATACACGCGGAAGCAGTCTTGAAAACAGCTCAATCGGCCATTTTTCCAGGGCCTCTGCCATAATGGTATGGTTGGTGTAGGCACAGGTTTTGGTAGTGATTTCCCATGCTTCGTTCCATTCAAGGCCTTCCTCATCCACAAGGATACGCATCAGCTCGGCAACCGCAACCGTAGGATGGGTGTCATTCAGCTGGAAAGTAACCTTTTCGTGGAATTTACGGATGTCATCGTGTGTCTCTTTATATTTCTGAACAGCTCGCTGTACAGAAGCAGAAATGAAGAAATACTGCTGTTTCAGACGCAGCTCTTTTCCTGCCATATGATTATCATTTGGATAAAGAACCTCACAGATGGTTCTCGCCAGGTTTTCCTGTTCTACTGCTTTCTGATATTCTCCTTTATCAAAGGAATCCAGATTGAAGTTATTGATGGCCTCCGCATCCCAGATTCGAAGCGTATTGACAATATGATTGCCATATCCAAGAATCGGCATATCATATGGAACGGCACGAACACTCTGGTAACCCTTCTGTACAAATTTCGGTTTGCCGTTTTCTCCGGCTTCCACATCTACGTAACCGCCGAATTTTACTTCTACTGCATATTCATCACGCTTGATTTCAAACGGATTGCCGTTCTTTAACCAGTTATCCGGTGTTTCTACCTGATATCCGTCTTCAATTTTCTGTTTGAACATACCATAACGGTAACGAATACCACAGCCGTATGCCGGATATCCCAGGGTTGCAAGGGAATCAAGGAAGCAGGCTGCCAGCCGTCCGAGACCGCCATTGCCCAGTGCAGCATCCGGTTCCTGGTCTTCGATTACATTTAAGTCGAATCCCATCTCCTCAAGAGCTTCGCGGACTCCGTCATAACAGGTCAGGTTAATCATATTATTGCCAAGAGCTCTTCCCATCAAAAATTCCATGGACATATAATAGACCATCTTTTTGTCCTGAGCCGCATATTCCTTATGAGTCTCGATCCAGTTATCAATAATCTCATCCTTAATGGAATAAGCTACCGCCTGGTAAATCTGCTGCGATGTTGCCTCTTCAATCGTGCGGCGGAAAAGCATACGGACGTTGGCTTCCACTTCCTTTTTGAACTTCTTCTTGTCGAAGACTTCTTTCTTAATCAATTGGTTAATCCTCCTAAATTATTTTCTGTCAACACTGAGTTTCACTTTTTCCCCATTGATATTCCATTCTTTGGAAAATCCTTTTTCTTCTCCAAAGGAAATGGCATCAGCCAATACATCATGTTGAATTGTTTCCATATTATCAGTCATGATTGCTTCAATTTTGTCATTACCGGATGCGCATACTTCGATATGGTCTGTCACCTCGAAACCGGCTTCTTTTCTCATGGTCTGAATCTTGCTGATAATCTCCCGAACAAAACCTTCTTCAATCAGCTCCGGTGTGAGATTGGTATCCAGCACAACCGTCATACCGCGGTCTGCCTGTGAAACGTATCCCTCCTGCTGTGTCATGGAAATCAGCAGTTCCTCCGGCGCCAGGCTAATTTTACCAGAATCCAGTTCAATTGTCAAAACGCCCTCCGTATCCAGCTGTTTTTTCGCTGCGCTTCCATCAACCTGTGCCAGCGCTTTTCCGATCTGACCGAGCTGTTTTCCGTATTTTGGTCCGAGAATACGCATCTGCGGTTTGAAGGTATAGCTTGTGTAAGCAGAAACATCCTGTGTAAATTCCACATTCTTTACATTTAATTCTTCTTCAATAATCTCTTTATAGAAATCATTCAGTTCACTGTCTGCTTTTACAAACATGGTACCGATTGGCTGGCGGTTCTTGATACCGGAGGTATTTCTTGCAGCTCTTCCGAGAACAACGATATCCAGAACCTCTGCCATATCTTTTTCCAGCTCTTTATCAATCATTTCCTCTTTTACTTCCGGGAAGTCGCAAAGATGAATGCTTTCCGGAGCAGATGAATCAACAGTTCTTACAAGATTCTGATAAATATCTTCTGTCATAAACGGAATCATCGGAGCCGCTGCTTTGGAAATCGTTACCAGCGCGGTATAAAGTGTCATATATGCATTAATCTTATCCTGCTCCATACCTTTTGCCCAGAAACGCGCACGGGAACGACGTACATACCAGTTACTCATGTCATCCACAAAGCTCTGCAGCACTTTTGCAGTCTCCGGAATCCGGTAGCTGGCAAGATTATCATCTACGGCTTTCACACTGGAATACAATCTGGAAAGGAGCCACTTGTCCATAACCGATAATTTATCATATTCCAGTTCGTATTTTGTAGGGTCAAATTCATCGATATCCGCATAGAGCACAAAGAACGCATAGGTATTCCACAGTGTTCCCATGAATTTACGCTGTCCTTCTGTCACAGCATCGGCGTGGAAACGGTTTGGCAGCCACGGAGCACTGTTGGAATAGAAATACCAGCGGATGGCATCTGCACCGTGTTCCTCCAGTGCTTCAAACGGGTCAACCGCATTTCCTTTACTCTTACTCATCTTCTGACCATTCTCATCCTGCACGTGTCCAAGCACGATTACATTCTCATACGGCGCTTTATTAAACAGCAGGGTGGATTCTGCCAGCAGGGAATAGAACCATCCTCTGGTCTGGTCCACAGCCTCGGAAATAAACTGTGCCGGGAACTGCTGCTCGAAGACCTCTTTATTCTCAAATGGATAGTGGTGCTGTGCAAACGGCATAGCCCCGGAGTCAAACCAGCAGTCGATAACTTCCGGCACACGATGCATGGTTTTGCCGCAGTCCGGACAGGTGATGGTGTATTCATCAATATATGGTCTGTGCAGCTCAACGGTGAGCGCATCCTCTCTTCCGCTCTTTTCGGCAAGCTCTTTCCGGCTGCCGATGGCATCCATGTGACCACAGTCATCACATACCCATACATTCAGAGGAGTTCCCCAGTAACGGTTACGGGAAATACCCCAGTCCTGAATATTATTGAGCCAGTCTCCGAAACGTCCTTTTCCGATGGATTCCGGAATCCAGTTGATGGTGTTATTGTTGCGGATTAAGTCTTCTTTTACTGCTGTCATTTTGATGAACCAGGATTCTCTCGCATAATAAATAAGCGGAGTATCACAGCGCCAGCAGAACGGATAATCATGCTCAAACTTCGGAGCATCAAATAACAGTCCCTGTTTGTCCAAATCCACAAGAATCTTCGGATCGGCATCCTTTACAAAAAGTCCTGCATATGCTGTTTCTTCGGTCATCTCGCCTTTGCCGTTTACAAACTGTACAAACGGAAGGTCATAGTCTCTTCCCACACGGGCATCGTCTTCACCGAAGGCCGGTGCAATATGAACAATACCGGTACCATCAGACATGGTTACATATCCGTCACAGGTTACAAAATGTGCTTTTTTATGCTGTTTTGCAGCAGATTCTGCCGCTTCGGCAAACAGAGGAACATATTCTTTATGCTCAAGCTCTGCCCCTTTGTAGGTCTCAAGAATCTCATAAGCCGGTGTATCCTCTGTGGCAAATTTTCCTAATACCGTATCCAGAAGTGCCTCCGCCATATAATAGGTATATCCGTCTGCAGCTTTTACCTTACAGTAGTTTTCATCCGGATTCACACAGAGCGCCACGTTGGACGGCAGTGTCCACGGGGTGGTGGTCCATACAAGGAAATAGGCATCCTCCCCGGCAACCTTAAACCGTGCGATGGCAGAGCGTTCTTTTACGGCTTTATAACCCTGGGCAACCTCGTGGGAGGACAGCGGAGTTCCGCAGCGAGGACAATATGGCACAATCTTAAAACCTTTATAAAGAAGACCTTTATCCCAAATGGTTTTTAATGCCCACCACTCGGATTCAATAAAGTCATCATGATAGGTTACATAAGGATTATCCATGTCTGCCCAGAAGCCGACTGTGCCGGAGAAATCTTCCCACATTCCTTTATACTTCCATACGGATTCCTTACATTTGCTGATGAACGGATCCAGACCGTATTCTTCAATCTGTTCTTTGCAGTCCAGACCGAGAAGCTTTTCCACTTCCAGCTCTACGGGAAGACCATGGGTATCCCATCCGGCCTTTCTCGGCACCATGTAACCTTTCATGGTCTTGTAACGCGGAATCATGTCCTTGATAACACGGGTCAGCACGTGGCCGATATGCGGTTTGCCGTTGGCAGTTGGCGGACCGTCATAAAATGTATAAACCGGATCCCCTTCTCTTAATTCGATACTTTTTCTGAAAATGTCATTCTCTTTCCAAAACTTTACGGTTTCTTTCTCCCTCTCCACAAAGTTCAGGTTTGTTGAAACTTTCTTGTACACGTTTTTCCCTCCAGTAAATTAATAAAAGCTTCCACCCGTAACGGATGAAAGCCTTTTCGTTTCATTATACCACCTTTACATACTGTCATATGCTTCTCTGGTAACGGTGAGATGCCGTCGCCGCTTACTGAAATGTTCGGCAGCGCAACTCAGGAGTGATATTCGGAAATTTTCTACTCACGGCAGGTTCCCACTATCTCTGCCTCACTGGGGATTTCAAAAAAATCTTACTGTCTCCGTCATCGTTTTATATCAAGCTTCATCTTATACTAACCATTTCCAAATGTCAATGAAAAAATACACCGCCTTTTTCCCCGTGTTTTCAGCAATTTTAATAAAACTTTGTATTTTGCAGGATACTATGGTAGAATAAAAGAGTTAATCTGCGCTCAGATTTATCAGAAAGGAGTTTTTATGATAAAAAAAATCATTATTTCTTTTCTTTGTATTATTATGATTGTCGGAACCATCTGCGGCGGCTTTCTTTTCTTTTATTTTGTGATTCCGAGCAGGGAGGCAATGAACTCCATTTCGCTCCCGTCCCGCGTAGAAGATTCTGTGTCTGCCGAAGAAAAAACCACTGAGGAAACCACCTCAGAAGATATTTATCTTGCCGACGTCTATCAGTCACTGACACTCCGGGAAGGCCCGAGTGCTGACGCAAAAGAAAAAACCAGCCTTCCTCCGATGACACATCTGGAGGTTCTCGAATTTATCCAGGGTACGGATTATGCCTTTGTAGAGGTTCTGACCGGAGAAAATGAGAGTTACAAAGGTTATGTAAATTATAATTATATTACCCGGCTGGGCGAGCCTACCGTCCGTGTCGGAGCAGAGGAGTGAACGATATGTTTTCCAGTAATCTTACTATGATGACTGACCTTTACGAACTGACCATGATGCAGGGTTATTTCTTTGAGGGCAGCCAGGATACCGTCGTTTTCGACGTATTCTATCGAAGCAATCCCTCGGGAAGTGCTTACGCGATAACCTGCGGACTGAGTCAGCTGATTGATTATGTCAAAAATCTCAGTTTTTCCTACGATGATATTGAATATCTGAGAGGACTCGGTATTTTCCGTGAGGAATTTCTGTCTTATCTGGCCGGCTTCCATTTCAGCGGCGATATTTATGCGATTCCGGAAGGAAGCGTTGTGTTCCCGAAGGAACCCCTTGTAAAGGTTATCGCTCCGATTATGGAAGCACAGCTTGTTGAAACCGCTATCTTAAATATCATCAACCATCAGAGCCTGATTGCCACGAAGGCTTCCCGGGTAAATTATGCCGCCGGCGGCGGTGTAATGGAATTCGGACTTCGCCGTGCCCAGGGTCCGGACGCCGGTACTCTTGGCGCAAGAGCTGCTGTCATCGGCGGCTGCGACGGCACTTCCAACGTTCTTGCCGGGGAACTTTTCGGCATTCCGGTACTGGGAACTCATGCCCATTCCTGGATTATGAGCTTCCCGGATGAATATACTGCTTTCCGCACATACGCCCAGATGTATCCGGACGCCTGCATCTTGCTTGCTGATACTTATGATACCCTGAAATCCGGTATTCCAAATGCCATTCGGGTATTTAAGGAAATGAAGGAACAGGGAATTCATTCCGCAAAATACGGCATCCGCCTCGACAGCGGCGACCTTGCTTACCTTTCCAAAAAAGCCCGGAAAATGCTTGACGAAGCCGGCTTCCCAGACGCAATCATTTCCGCTTCCAGCGATTTGGACGAATATCTGATTAACAGTCTGAAAAATCAGGGTGCCGCTATTACATCCTGGGGTGTGGGAACCAACCTCATTACTTCCGCAGACAATCCGGCTTTCGGCGGTGTTTACAAACTGGCAGCCATCAAAAAACCGGGAGAAACCGAGTTTACCGCCAAGATTAAAATCTCCGAAAATCCGGAAAAAATCACTAATCCGGGCAACAAAACCGTATACCGGATTTACGACAATGAAACCGGAAAAATCAAGGCAGATTTAATTTGTCTGGTGGGAGAAACCTATGATACCTCCAGGGATTTAAAGATCTTTGACCCAATTTCCACCTGGAAGAAATCTGTCATACCGGGAGGTACTTATCATATGCGCGAGCTTCTGGTGCCAATCTTCCAGAGCGGACAGTGTGTCTATGATTCCCCGGATACCATGACCATCAAACATTTCTGTGAACAGGAGCTTGATACCTTATGGGACGAAAACCGACGTCTCGTAAACCCACAAACCGTTTATGTGGATCTCTCCCGTCCGTTGTTTGACTTAAAGCACAGCCTGCTTGGCGACGAAAAATAACTTTACAGAGCACAAAAAAACGGTGGTTGAACTGATATCAACCACCGTTTTTTTGGCTATATACATGTATTTTTTTGAGAGCAGCCCCGAATGCTGCTCTCTTTGGAGAAGGTATTTTTGTTACTTGAGCAACAAAAATTTAAAAAATGTATTGGGGGGGGATTACGTTTATTATAGTAGCACTCTGAAACCAAAAAGTGTGCATAAACATTTTCTTTTTTGCCAGTATTTTTTATGCATTTTTCGCTATTATTGTCTTTTGTTTGACAATTTTTGAGAGTCGGACAAAAGTACTCCTCTGACGGACACTTTTTTTCGTGAAAATGACCAAATAATGAATTTTATCCCTGAAAAATGAAGAAAACCGGGTTTTTTCACCCATTAGAAACTTGCGCCGCCAAGCGCACCACACGAAAAAAGGATGACACCGAAATGTCATCCTTTTTGGAGAAGGTATTTTTGTTACTTATTGGGTTGTAGCAAAAAATATATAATGTATTGGGGGGGGGTTACGTTTATTATAGTAGCATCAAGCCCCCGAAAAGTGTGCATAAACATTCACGCATTTTAAAAATTTTTTTGTGCA
>JALEIY010000017.1 GCA_022769785.1 Eubacterium sp. | reverse complement strand
ATATATAGTTGTTCACTCTGCCGAAGCAGAAGCGGGTGATGGGAATCGAACCCACGTATCTAGCTTGGAAGGCTAGTGTTCTACCATTGAACTACACCCGCACAGCATCGGGGTGACAGGATTCGAACCTGCGGCCTCTTGATCCCAAATCAAGCGCTCTAGCCAAGCTGAGCCACACCCCGGTGTTTTATTTTGTCGGTCTTTCGCACCGACAAATAGGATTATACCTTATAGGGAGAATAATGTCAACACTTTTTTTCAAATTTTTGTATTTTTTTAATTATATATTTTGTTTCTACATTTTAAACAATATTCATTCTGACAAGCCTCGAAAAGGACACTTATCGGCCAGATAGCATACAAAAAAACTCTTCCCTGTTCCTTTGCGAAACTAAAAGTATATTTTCTGATTCCCATCTCAGACAAAAATGAAGGGATATGGGATTATCTCCCATATCCATCGAATGCTTTGCTTATTCGGCTTCTGCTTCTTCTTCCGGAGTCTCTTCCTTGACGGTATCTTCTTCCGGTTCATCCTCTTCATCATCATCAAAGAAATCGTCGTCGAAGTCATCTTCGAAATCTTCGTCTACATCATCCAGATAATCCGGGGAAAGATATTTATAAACCAGAGCCGCAATACCTGCTACAGCAGCGATAGCACCGATAATTGCCAGAACCCATAATACCTTTCTGGATTCGTCATCTTCTTTTTTGGCATTGATTAAAGAGTTCAGTTTTGCCATGCTGATTAATTCGTCGATATTTTTCATAGTGATACGCCTCCTGCATGATTTTTCTATAGTATATCACGACTTCGCCTGCTTTACCAATAAAAAATCTTTAATCCTTTATCTTTTTTAGCTTTGCGAATGACGCAAACATTTTTTTCCGGCCTACCCGTTCAAAATCTACAGCAACTTCAAAATCGCGGCCTCCACGGACAATCTCCCGGACAATTCCCTTGCCGAATTTAATATGTTTTACCCAGTCGCCCACTTCATAATCCAGATGATCCAGATTTTTGACCTTATAATCATCCAGATGATATGGCTTTTCTTTTACCATTTCTTTGTTGTAATGAGCAGATGCAAAGGTTCGTTCCTTTTTTTCCAGTGAAGAAAAAGTATCTCTGGTGTTGTCGATGTACTCTTCCGGGATTTCATCGATAAAACGGGATGGACGGTTGAACTGGGCAGAGCCGCGCATCATACGGCGCCTTGCGGCACTCAGAAAGAGGCGCTCTTTTGCTCTTGTTATTCCAACATAACAAAGTCGTCTTTCTTCCTCTATCTCCGTCTCATCACCGGAGACCACGGCACCATATCCCGGGAAAAGTCCTTCTTCCATTCCGCCCATAAATACATTGGCAAACTCCAGACCTTTGGCATTGTGAAGCGTCATCAGAAGAACCTTGTTATCCTCTCCTTCCAGATTATCAATCCCTGCATTTAAGGTATACATATCTTTTTGTGCAAGGAAATCGGTCAGTTCTGGATTCTCCTCGGTATCTTCATAATAAATAATATCATTTAACAGCTCATCTATGTCCTCGAGACGGCTTCTGGCCTCATCCGTACCTTCCGCCTCCAGCTCCAGTCGGTATCCGGTGGTTTCCAGGATGTGATTCATCAGCTCGCTGATGTCATTTTCCATGGCATATTCCCGGAAAGAGCGTATCAGTTCGCCAAACTTTCTTACTTTGGATAATGCTCTTCCGATATCCGGAATCTCCTCAGCCCGAAAAACGGCTTCGAGAAAGCCAATCTGATGTTCAATAGCGTAGTCCTGGATACGATTTATGGTCGTCTGTCCGATTCCTCTTTTCGGCACGTTAATAATTCTTCGTACCGCCAGGTCGTCCATGCCGCTGTCAACTACCTTGAGATAGCTCATAAGATCCTTGATTTCTTTCCGGTCGTAAAAGCTGATACCCCGGACAATGGCATAAGGAATCCCTCTTTGCTTCAGTTTTTCCTCAAAAATACGGGATTGTGCATTGGTCCGGTATAAAATCGCCATATCCTCATAAGCCACTCCTCGCATGGATAAAAACTGTATCCTTGAAACGACACCTTCGGCTTCATCATATTCGCTGTCATATTGCTTGAAATGAACCAGTTCCCCTTTTGTATTCTCGGTCCACAGCTTTTTTTCCTTCCGACCTTTATTATTATGAATCACTCCATTGGCCGCATCCAGAATATTCTGGGTGGAACGATAATTTTGTTCCAGACGAATCACTTTCGCATCCGGGAACACTTTCTCAAAATTAAGAATATTATAGATATTTGCTCCGCGAAAACGGTAAATCGACTGGTCATCGTCACCAACCACACAAAGATTACGATATTTTCTAGCCAGAAGACTAACCAGCAGGAACTGCACCGTATTGGTGTCCTGATACTCATCTACCATAATATAGCGAAAACGGTCCTGATAGTATTCCAGAATATCCGGATTCGTTTCAAACAATTCTACGGTTTTCACCAGAAGGTCATCAAAATCCAGAGCATCATTTTCATACAGTCTTTTCTGGTAGCATTCGTAAATCTGAGCAATGCGGGCACCCCGATAGTCATCCTGATGCTCATTTCGATAATCGAGAGGGGATTTACATTCATCTTTTGCGGCGGAAATTTCTGATAAGACAGACTTTTCCGGAAACTGCTTTGTGTCAATATTTAATTCTTTTAATACATCCTTCATCAGAAATTTCTGGTCACTGGCATCATAAATGGTAAAATTTCTGTTATACCCAATTCTGTCAATGTGTCTCCTCAGGATGCGGCTGCAGGTCGCATGGAAGGTACTAATCCACAAATCTTCAGAACCCGGTCCAACCAGATTGCAGGCACGCTCTTTCATCTCAGATGCCGCTTTATTCGTAAAGGTAATGGCAAGGATATTCCACGGAGCCACTCCCTTTTCTTCCATAAGATACGCAATCCGGTGCGTCAGCGATTTGGTTTTTCCGGTTCCGGCTCCAGCCAGCATTAAAAGAGGGCCTTCTGTACAGAAGACCGCCTCTTTTTGTTCTTTATTTAATGAATCGTATATGCTCATAGGTCACCTATCGAAGCTTTTGTCCACAGTTGGAACAGAATTTTGCTCCATCCGTTTTCTGTCCGCAGTTCGGGCAGAACTTTGGACCTTCTCCTGCTGCTCCCTGCGGAGCCGGTGCAGGAGCAGCCTGCTGCGGTTGCTGCATTCCCATGGTATTCTGCATCTGATTTACCATCTGCTGTCCCATCATCATGCCCATCTGCATGGAAGCCATATCCGCTGCCATGGAGGAGCCGTTACCTCCACCGTTATTCATGGCATCAAGCACAGCCATCTGCTGATATCTTCCCATATCTCCGACCATACTCTGGCTGGCAACCTTATTAATCATTTCCTGAATCTCTTCCGGATAGCTTACGGTGTTAATCTGAAAACCGGTAATCGTAAGACCGATTTTCATCATCTCCATATCCAGTTCTTCCATGATTCCTTTGGAAATCTCCATCGCATTGGCCTGAACATTAAACATATCCTTGCCCTCACGGACAATCCAGCGCAAAAGAAGCTGGTCAAGCATGGAAATTACACGCTCTCTCACCTCGTCTGTTACATACTGCTTTTTGATTCCGGCAATTTTATCAATCAGAACGGCATAATCTCCAACCTTAAACTGGAAGGTTCCGTTGGCCCGAATCGGAAGTCCGCCCGGTAATGACGGATGCGGAAGATTCACCGCATTTTTGGTTCCCCATTTCATCACGAACTCTTTCGTATTGATAAAGAGAACTTCCGCACGAATGCCACTGTTAAATCCAAACTTAAAGCCTTTTAATGTTGAAAGAAACGGAACAATGTCTGATTCAATATCATAGCTGCCCTCATCGGTAAAAATACCTTCCGTCTTGCCGTTGTACATAAAAATCGCATCCTGGCCGGGACGGATAATCAGGCGGGAGCCTTTCTTAATCTCTTCGTTATTCCATTTATAAAATATTACGTCATCCCTGGTCTCTTCCCATTCGACCACGTTGGCAAACTGCTTTCCGAATAATCCCATATTATCACTCCGTATTAATCATTAATTGTTCAGCTGTTATTACAGTCCAAGCTTTGCTTTTAAAGCTTCCAGCTCGCTGTCCACGGAGGAATCTGAAGTAGACGGTTCGTCATATTTGCCCATCAATGCCTCCGCATCATCTTCCTGTGGCGTATTCAGCTCAGACATGGCATTGGCTTCATCAAGCATGCGCTCAGCTTTTGCTTCCATACGCTCAAAAGCTGACATGGCACCCTGTGCATTGTCATAGGAAGAACCGATTTTGTTTAATTTTTCTTTTGTCTTGGCAACTGCCATCTTGGACTTGATTGCCTGTTTTCTTTCTTTCAGGCTTGCTATATCTTTCACCAGCTTATCATGCATGGATTTCATCTGTGTTGCGTTGGCAGCCGCTGCCTCATAAGCAGCCTGGAGCTCCTGCTGTTTTGCTTCAAGTGCCTGTTTTTTACCGAGAAAAACTTTGGCATCTGCTTCATTGCCGGCTCTTAATGCCTTTTCAGCATAAGAAGTCATTTTTGCAATATTTTCGGCATTCTCATGGCATTCTCTCTCTGCTCTTTTTTCCTCTGCCATTACCGCAGCAGTTTCCGCTTTCACTTTTCCAAGATCACTTTCCAAATCACGCAGATACTGATCTACCATCTTTGCCGGATCCTCAGCCTTGTCAAGAAGCGCATTGACATTTGCAGACATAATATCTGTAAAACGTTGTAAAATACCCATTTGTTTTCCTCCTTCTTTCTTTGAAGATTATAATTTTACATTTTTATTTTACCATAGCCCCCCACCACTTGTCACTCTCTTTTCTTTACGTTAATTTTAAGTTTTTCTTGTCATCTGGTTATAAAAACAATATAATACAGATATGCTAAACATACTGGAGGTGTTCTTTTGAACAAAGACATTAAAGACGAACTGCTTTCTCTGCTTTCTATCACAAGTATCCCTTCTGAGGATATTCCCAATATAGAATTATACATTGACCAGGTAACCACATTTATTGACTCCAGACTGGACAAGTCCAGAAGATACCCAGATGACAAAATCATGACCCGGACCATGGTCAATAATTATACGAAAAATAAACTTCTTCCCCCTTCGGTTAAGAAGAAGTATTCCAGGGAACATTTTTTCCTGTTGATTATGATTTATTATTTAAAAAATGTTCTTTCCATTGCAGATATTCAGACCGTTTTGGAGCCCTTATCCGAAAAATGGTTTCCGAAAGATAAAAAAAGCGGACTTTCCCTTCAGGCAATTTATGATAAGATTACAGAAACGTCCGGGGAACGTCTGCCGGATATTGAAGAAGAGATTTTCCGTATCTGGGAGGAATCACAGGACTCCTTTGCGGATTTTGATTTGAAGAAGGAAGACCAGTCCTATCTTGATACATTTGCTTTTATTTGTCAGCTTTGCTTCGATATTTACGTTCGTAAGCAGATGATTGAGCGGGTTATTGACCGTTACCGGGACTCCCATCCGGAACCACCAAAAAAGAAAAAATAAAAAATGCGGCGTCACCGGATGGTTTCCGATGCGCCGTTTTCTTATTATTTACTCTTCTTCTTTACTTTTTAACCGTTCTATAACCAAATCATATCCGTCCGTTCCATAATTCAGGCAGCGGTTTACCCGGCTGATGGTTGCCGTGGAGGCACCGGTGCTTTCCGCCACTTCGTTATATGTACGGTGTTCCCGAAGCATATTGGCTACTTCAAACCGCTGACCCAGGGAAAGAATTTCATTCACTGTGCAGAGGTCTTCGAAAAAAGCATAGCATTCCTCAACGGTCTCCAGGCAGAGAATTCCTTTCATCAGTTTTTCAGTTTCCGGCGTATGCACTTTTTTTCCCATAGGTTTCACCTCATTTCCTGTATTTTCGACCAATGTATTCTTTGAATACATCCACAGAACGATTGACAATCAGTTCCTCCGGAAAACCGATTTCCCGAATGACTTCCTCTGAAAAGTCGTGACGTCCCACATCGGAGAATACATGGGAGTCACTGTTCATTACCACCGGCTGTTCATACTGACGGCAAAGCTCCAGCATCTTTATGATATTGCCCCGGGTATTTTTTCTTGCTCCGATTGGATTTAAGGAGTTATTATTCACTTCCAGCAATGTGTTGGTCTCTTTGGCCGCCTCTACGATTGGCTCATATTCCAGCGGATAGATGCCGTCGTCCGGATGACCGATGATATCAATCAGCGGATTGTGAATGGCTCCCAGCACCGCGCGGGTGTTTTCTTTTATATCTCCGGGAAGGATGCAGAGGCTATGGAGGCTGGCTATTTTTAAATCAAGCTGTCTCATGGTGGCTTCATCCAAATCCACGTGACCGTCAAAATCCAGAATATTAAGCTCAACGCCCAGCATCACTTCAATGCCGCAGATGGTTCTTGGAACAACTTTTAAATTACGAAAATAAATATTATTACAGCTTCCCGGAAGCATTGGCGCGTGTTCGGTAATACCGAGAAGCTTCAGCCCTTTTTTAAATGCCGCATCTGCCATCTCCATCATGGTATTATAGGCATGACCGCTGGCAAGAGTGTGTGTATGCACATCCAGTAAATATTTCAAAATGATTCCTTCTTTCTATGCTTAGTATATTAATTCTTTTTTCAGTCGGGCATTTTCGCCCCGATTCATTTTATGCCTGCGGCGCCTTTGTTTTCACACAAAGGCTGCCACAAGGCTCATTATAACACAACTCTTTTTAAACGGTCAAAATAATTTCATTGGGTTTTGCTATTCCAGTTCCCGGCTTGTATTTCTTAAGGTTTCGCAGGACATATGAAGTCGCTGCTTTTCTTCCGCGCTGATAGACAGCTCAATTATTTTCACAATACCATTTCGGTTTACCACACAGGGAATCCCGATAAAGACTCCTTTTTCTCCATATTCTCCCTGTAAAAGTGCCGATACCGTCAAAACACTGTATTCGTTACCGAAAATGGCTTTTGTGATCCGGGCCATGGCCATACCGATTCCATAATACGTGGCTTTTTTGGCCTCAATGATTTTATAGGCAGATACCCGGACCTCCTCCTCAATTTCAAGCATTTCCTGAAAATGGCAGTCTGATGTCTCACTGCACAAATCAAAGATTGATTTGGTTGCCATCATTGCCTGACTCCACGGAACAAATTCGCTGTCTCCGTGCTCTCCCATCACGTATGCATGCATATTTCTCGGGTCAATCATAAATTTCTCTCCGAGTAGATAACGGAGTCTTGCCGTATCCAGGGCGGTTCCGGTTCCTATCACTCTTTCTGCAGGAAAACCGCTGATTTCATAGACGATTTTCGCCATAATATCCACCGGATTTGTCGCAACCAGAAATATGCCGTGAAAATCATTTTCGAGAATAGGCTCCAGAATCGAACGGAAGATTTTCCGGTTTTCTTTCAGTAATTCCAGTCTTGTCTGCCCTTCTTTTTGCGGCAATCCGGCAGTCAGCACCACCAAATCAGCGTCCCGGCAATCTTTATACTCCCCGGCATAGATTTCCATATTTCCTCCGCTGAAGGCAACACCATGATTTAAATCCATTGCTTCTCCGGCAGCTTTCTGACGATTAATGTCAATGAGCACCAGTTCATCGCAGAGATTCTGATTCAGAACTGCGTAAGCATAGCTCATTCCCACCATTCCGGTTCCAACCAGGACGATTTTTCTTTTCTCTGTTCTTTGCATTTAAGGTTCCTCCTTTTGGGCCGCTTCTTCAATAATCTTCATCAATTCTTCGGTATTTTTCTTTCCATAATAGGTTTTTTCGCCATTTACCAGAAGAAAAGGAACACTGTAAATCTGATGCTTTTCTTTAAATTCTGTAAATTGTGCAATATTATACAAATGGGTTTCCACCGATGTGCTGTATGCCGCCAGATTCATCGCTCCGGCAGCCAGTACCGGACACTGGTTGCATCCTAAGGTAACGCCCACATCCAGGCGCACCTTTTCTTTTACCTGCCCGGCCCTTTCGAGGATTTCTTTTGTGAGTGGTTTCCCCGGGCCTGCGGCCTGATAAAGTGCCGATAAAAAGGTGGAAAACTCATGCCCGCCTGGCGTTCCGTGGAAATACATTCCCTGTCTGCTTTTATCCCTGGAATAAATGGAAATCATCGGCAGATATTCTCCCTCTGTCTCGGACATTTCTTCGTATTCTATCCGAACTCCCGGCATAAGACGTTCAAATTCTTCCATAAATGTTCGGACCTCCCCTGACACACCAGAAGAATCCAGAAACACTTTACACCGGGGTGTTGTAGCAAAGCGCAGGGCCACCTCTTTCATCTGCGGATAAATATCATAAAAAACAGATTCCTGACCCGGCTTTTTTTCTTTTTCTTCCTCGCCGCTGCCCGTCGGACCGGGAATTTTTTCTGTGGTCTTCTGACTGTCTCCTGCAGGCTCCGGCATTTTTTCAAGAGGATAATCCACGACAATGGTTTCTGCTGCCACGGCTCCGTCTGCCGTTGCCGTCACAAGCTGCCGAAGCCTTTTTTTACATACATCTCCGGCTCCGTACACCCCTTCTATATTGGTTCTTCCGCCGTCATCCGTGACGATATATCCCTGTTTATCACAAACTACCTGACTGGAAATCAGTTCTGTCTGCGGAAGATACCCCGCAAAAATAAAGAGACCGATTGCATCCGGATTCTCATATTCCCAGTCTGTATCGTTAAAAGAATTGTGAAAAGCGATTTTGTGTATGGTTTTTTCTCCCTCTACCCGACGAATTTCTGTATTGTATTCAATTTTGATATCCGGACAGGCTTTTACTTTATCTGCCAGCTTTTTGGCACAGGTAAAGTCCGGCTCTCTCACTATCATAATGACCGGTTTACTGTATCTGGTCAGATAAAGGGCTTCTTCCGCTGCTGCATAGCCTCCGCCCACCACAAAAATGGGCTTTCCTGCAAATAATTCTCCGTCACAGGTAGCACAGTAAGCAATTCCCCTGCCGGCAAATTCTTTTTCCCCGGGGAAATTTAATTTTCTTGGAATTGCTCCCGCTGCATATACAATGACTGGTGCCTCATAATGATTTTTTTCCGTCTGAACCACTTTTACATGGTCCGCCAGAGAAAGACTGATGACCTCTTCTCTTCGAATCTCTGCTCCAAAACGAACCGCCTGACGGCGCATGGTCTCACAAAGCGTCTCCCCGTCTGTTTTTTCAATTCCGGGATAATTCACAACTTCACTGGAAATGCGAATCTGTCCTCCGTTTTCTTCTTTCTCCAGTACGAGAACCTCATATCCCGCTCTTCTTAAATAAATGGCAGCGGTCAGTCCCGCAGGACCTCCGCCGATTATAATTGTCTGATGTGTCTGTGCCATTATAAAATCCCCACTAAATCAATTCCCGGCTTTAAGGTTTCTTCTCCCGGCTTCCATTTGGCCGGACAAACGTCTTCTCCGTGTTTCTCCACAAACTGCAATGCCTGCACCCTGCGAACAATCTCATCTGCATTTCTTCCCACATTGCCGGCTATGACTTCATAGGCCATAATCTCACAGTCGGGATTCAGAATAAACGTACCTCTTTCTGCCATTCCGTCTTTTTCAATCATAATGTCCAAATCCCTTACCAGGGTTCCGGTCGGGTCAGCCACCAGAGGATACTGCAGTTTCCGGATTCTTTCTGATGTGTCATGCCATGCTTTATGCACAAAATGGGAGTCGCAGGAAATGCCGTACACCTCACATTTCATGTCGGAAAACTCGCGGTATTTTTCCTGTAAATCTTCCAGCTCCGTCGGGCAGACAAAGGTAAAATCGGCAGGATAAAAGAACAGCACAGACCATTTTCCTTCCAGGTCTTTTCTTCTTAATCTTTTAAACTCACCGTCCACATACATCTGAAGTTCAAAATCACATATTTTTTTCCCAATATAAGACATAAAAAAACTACCTCCTTTTTGGAGGTAGTATCTGTCTTTTTTCGGATTGTATTCAAAAAAATCAAAAGAGCATAAGTGTATTTTCCTGTTCAATTGGCCTCGTAAGGACGTACGCGAAGGAACAATCCATGGTCATCACAGACCTTCTGACATTTTGCCACTTCTTCCTCACCAATAATATCCACTACTGTCATCACCACATTTGGGATATACTTCTGACAGCTTTTCGCAAATTCCAGCATGGCATCATATGATTTCAGACCAAAGCGGTTTCTGGTCACTTCGAGATATTTCTGGGCATCCGAGGAGTTTAAGCTGATTGAGACCGTATCAATGATTCCTTCCAGCACAGGTGCCACAGGTTTTTCGAAAACAAGCTCTGCAAGACCATTGGTATTTAATCGAATCGGAATCTCCCGGTGCATTTCTTTCAGCCATGCCCCGATTTCACATAAATCATCCAGACGCATGGTTGGTTCCCCAAATCCGCAGAAAATAATCTCTGCCACATGAGACCAGTCATATTTCAAAAATTCTTCCTTTACCTGTTCCACGGTCGGCTCTTCTTTCAGCCACAGACTGTTATGTTCGTTAAATTCTTTCAGACTGCGCAGGCAGAAGGTGCAAGAGCAGGAACAGCGATTGGTCAGATTGATGTAAATCTTATTGGGAAATCCATTTTCCCCCAAATCGGACAAATCTGCCTTAAAATCTGATAAATTGTAATATACTCCATCTTTCACTGTATATAAAATCATCTTTATAACTCCTTTAAAAATTGTTCAAAGCAAATACCGTAATTCCACGGCAGCTCCTGTCTGGCCGTATATTCAATGGCCTTATCCAGGAACCGGACGGCACGGACTACTGCCGTCTCAAAGTCATCCCCCTGTATCAGCGCCCCGGTTACAATAGAAGCGAAAACATCTCCTGTTCCGGAACGGTCTCCTCCAATCTTTCTGGTGACCAGGAGCTTAGAGGTCCTTGCTGCCTCATAAATATAATTATATATCTTATCTCCCTGCTGCAGCCCGGTAATGACCACCTTTTTCGGACCTTTTTCGAATAATGCCTGTCCAATCTGTTCCAAAGCCTCCTGGGAAATATCTACATGATGATAATCCAAATCCAGAAGGCGACAGGCCTCTGTCAGGTTCGGTGTCAGCACATCGGCAAATGGCAGGAGACGCTTCATTTCCTGACACATTTCATCCGTATAGGAAGAATACAGTTTCCCGTAGTCCCCCATTACCGGATCCACCACAGTCAGGGTATGCTCCTTTTTAAATCGTTTTAAAAATTCCACCACCAGTTCAATCTGCTCTCCGGAACCGATAAATCCGGTGGAAATGCCATCAAATTCTATCCCTGTCTTTTCCCAGCTTCGCATATAGGTTTCCATATATGGGGTAAAATCATGCAGAAAATAATCCGGGAATCCGGTGTGAACCGACAGCACTGCCGTTGGCATCACACAACACTGTATCTTCATGGCAGAGATGATTGGCTGTGCCACCGCTGCGGAACATCTCCCAAAACCGGTCACATCATTAATCACCGCTACTCTTTTTTGTCTTTCCATAAAAACCTCCAGCATAAATCTGATTTTCCTATCATATCACAAAACATCTTTTCCTGATATATCCAGTCTGCATTCATTTCTCATGCCAGCGATACTTTATATGGAATAAAACTTCGGGATTACTTTGCCTTCTTCGCTTAATTCCACAATAAGAAATGTAGGCTCTCTGGGAATCTGCCTTGGCAGGGCGATGCTTCCCGGATTGAAAATCCATATATTTTCTTCTTCGTAATACTGACAGGCCGGACAGTGAGTATGTCCGTAAAAAACAATATCCGCTCCCATTTCCTGCGCCCGCTCCAAAAGCTCTTCCTCACCCCAGTTTACTCCGTAGCGATGTCCGTGCGTTACAAAACAGATATGTTCGGCCAGTTCAAAAATCTCCTCACCGTCACCGGAGAAGTCATAGTCGCAGTTTCCCTCAGCCAGATATACCGGCCGGTCCGTCAGTGCCGCAACCATTTCTCTCTCGAATTCCGAATCTCCGCAGTGAACCAACACATCGTATTCCCCCTGAAAAGCTTCTAATATATATTTTAAATTTGTCAGATTTCCATGATTGTCACTGAGCACCAGTATCTTTTTTCCCATGATATTCACCTTT
Organism: Eubacterium sp.; assembly: GCA_022769785.1. Taxonomy (GTDB): domain Bacteria; phylum Bacillota; class Clostridia; order Lachnospirales; family Lachnospiraceae; genus Anaerobutyricum. The sequence continues at coordinate 59 of JALEIY010000017.1, read as the reverse complement.
CTCTGCTTTTCTCCCGCCTATTATACTTGATTTCATCGAAAAAAGAAACTATACTATTA
>JALEIY010000009.1 GCA_022769785.1 Eubacterium sp. | reverse complement strand
ACCGAATTTTGAAGGAGCGGACAGTCTGGCGATTTCTCAGGGTGCGGGTGTAGCCGTATTTTGTTCTGATGAGAAGAAAGAATATGCCTGTGCAAGATTTTTAAAATGGTTCACCCAGGAACAGCAGAATCTGGATTTTTCCCGACAGTCAGGCTATCTGCCGGTGAAGAAAGAAGCACAGAATCCGGATAATTTTACAATCAGCGACGACAGTGATATTACCCAGAAAACGCTGGAAGTCACGCTGGGAATGTCAGAGGAATACAATTATTATGAAACGCAGACCTTTGATAATGCCTATAAGGTGAGAAATGTTGTGGAGGACAGCCTGAAAGAAGAGGCACAGAAATATCGGGAAAAGGTAGTCGAACTGGAACAGTCCGGAAAGTATACTCACGAGGAAGCGGTTGCAGCCTGCAATACGGATGAAATCTTTAACGCCTGGTTTGAAGGGCTGCAGAAACAGTTGGAAGAATAAGTGATTGGTATCAGCGTGGAGAGCGGAATATATGAGAGTGGAAAAGAGAAAACAGTCAATACATAACCGAATATTTGTTCCAATTATCAGTATTGTCGTCGTCCAGCTGATACTGCTTCTTTGCGTAAATCTTTTTGGCGGTCTGATGAAAGAAGTGGACGAACAGTCCTGGCAGAATTTAAAAGGCAGGGCAAATAATCAACAGAAATACGTTCAGAACAAGATGGTCAAAGAGTGGTCTAATATTTCCGGCTATGCAGAGACCTTTGAAAAGCAGATAGAAAATTATCTGAAGAAAAATTCTGTCCTGCCGGAGGAGCTGGAACCGGATTCTCCGTATATGAACGGGCTTCTGGCAGAAACTGCGGATACAGTCATCAGTATGCTTCGAAGCGCCGGAAGTACCGGAGCATTTCTTATTCTGAGCGGAGAAAAGGAGCCGAAAACCGGGGCAAATCTGCCGGGATTTTATTTAAGAGACCTGGAACCGGATTCCGCTTCCGCGGATAACGGGGATATTCAGATTCATGTGGGTCTGCCGGAGGTGACACAGTCAATGGACATTCCGCTGGCAGGAAACTGGACCGTGCGTTTTCACATGGATAAGGAGCACTTTGAGGATATGGGATTTTTCTATGTTCCATACAGAGATGCGAAGGCCAATCCTGGCAGGGACACCAGAGATTATGGGTACTGGAGCGGCTTTTATCATATGGGAGCCTTTGGGGATGCGGTCCTTACATACAGCATTCCCCTTGTGGTGCAGAATCACGTTATCGGAGTCATTGGAATTGATGTCACGGAAAATGAGATGGAAAATGTATTCCAGGTGAATGGGGATTATCCGAAGTCTGACACCTGCTATATTCTTGGAATTATGGAAGGTGAGGATTCCAAAAAGATTCATGTGGTAAAAAAATATGGAAGACTGTGCTCCTATAATTTTGGAAATCAGGAAGAAATTATATGTTATCCAAAACCGGATTCGGAATTTTGCCGTCTGGAAAACCGGAAAAAAGAAAGCAATCCGGTGGAAGCCTGCGTGGAGGGGATAAAGGTATACAGTGCCGATTCCTCTCATTACAACAGTAAATGGGTTCTTGTTGCCGGAGAAAATCAGGCGACACTGTTTTCTGCCTCTATTAATATACGAAGATTCCTTGTCTATATGACAGTGGGGATGCTGGTACTGATGATTATCATGGTTCATATTGCCAGTAAAAGAATTTCTCTTCCGATTCGTCGTGTGGTAAAAGACCTTGGCAGTATGAAGATTGGCGGGGAATATGAGGTGCGAAAAACAGATATCGAGGAGATTGATGAGCTTCTGGATGCCTTTGAGAGGGTGAAAACCATGACGGAAGAATATGCCCGTAAGGTCTCCGATATGATTGAGATTACGAATATGCCAATCGGTATTTTTGAATACGATACCGATGAAAATGTGGTTTTTTATTCCAGAAGTCTTTTCCACGTGCTCGAGTGGGAAGAGCCGGAGCGGTCGGAACCGGTGATGCGCGGAGACATTTTCATGGAAATGTTTGAGGAAGCCCGGAAAAACATCGTTGATGCAGAGAAAAATATTTATCTCATTGACGGACCGGAAGGCCGAAAAAAATGGGTGAGGATTCACATGGAGGCAGAAAATCATCAGATAATCGGTGCGGTTATTGATGTTACCGGTGAGGTTCTTGAGCGGCAAAAGATTGCCTATGAAAGAGATTATGATGTTTTGACCGGTTTGCGTAACCGGCGTGCTTTCCGGGAAACTCTCAGCGAGCTCGAAAGCAGGAAAGAAGAGCTTGGTTTAGGAGCTCTTATTATGGTAGATACGGATAATCTGAAATACGTGAATGATACCTATGGTCATGAAACCGGAGATGATTATCTGAAAAAGATAGCAGATATATTACGGAGCTTTGAGGATTATGGCGGCGTGTGTGGAAGACGTTCCGGTGATGAGTTTTATGTTTTCCTGTATGGCTTCTCTTCGAGAGATAAGATTCGGGAAGTCATTCAGAAGGTGTGGAACCGGCTGAATACCGAGGCTCTGGATTTGCCGGGACAGGCAAAGTTCTTTCTGCATTGTTCTGCCGGAATTGCCTGGTATCCGGATGACAGCTCCGACATGGATATGCTGATTCGTTATGCGGATTTTGCCATGTATCAGGTGAAGCACGCCTTCAAAGGAAATTATGTGGAATTTAACCGGGAAGAATATAACCGGGAATCCCTGTTCCTGTATGGTCATGAGACACTGAATAAACTGCTCTCGGAAAAACACCTTGAATTTGCCATGCAGCCGATTCTTGATGTGCACACGAAACAGGTTTACGGATATGAAATGCTGATGCGTCCGGACCTTAAGGAGCTTACTTCGCCACTGGATGCTGTTCGTATGGCACAGTCACAGTCAAAGCTCCATCAGTTAGAGTATACAGTGTGGCGACGTGCCATGGAGACCTGGGAAGAAAAGAAAAAGTCCGGTGAAATCAGTGGCGATTGTCATATTTTTATTAATTCCATCGGAGATATTCTTCTTAGTGAGGAACAGAAGCAGAAACTGGATGAAGAGTTTGGACGCCTTTGTGTGCCTGTGGTTCTTGAAATTACCGAAGAATCTTTTGCCAGTGAAGAAAGTATCAATGTAAAGGCAAAAGAGATTCATGACAAAGGCGGTAAAATTGCCATTGATGATTTTGGTTCAGGATACAACAATATGACGATGCTTTTCATGATGAATCCGGATATCATAAAGATTGATATGAGCATTATCCGAAATATTCACGAAGATGCGGAAAGAAGGATTATTTTTACCCAGGCAGTGAAGCTTGCCGGAATACACGGCGCGCTGGTTGTGGCGGAAGGCGTGGAGACAAAGGAAGAGATGGAATGTGTTATCCGGCTGGGTGCAGACCTGTTTCAGGGATATTTTGTGGGAAAACCGGCATTTCATGTCAGACCGGTAAATCCAGAGGCTTTAGAACTGCTGGATAAAGATTTTTCTTGACTTTGTCTGTGGCCTGGGGTACAATGTTAGACATCGTAAAAGCGAAGATGGTGTTTGCGTATCGTTTGATACCGACAGAATTATGTAATCTTACAGAGAGAGGGAGTCATCGGCTGGAAGCCCCCTTAAGCGCTGACATAATTTGAATTTCCGCACCGGAGCTGCATTTCGGAGGTACAGGTCAGAACGGATTTTTTGATAAGCCTGTGATAAGGAATGCCGTTGCGCGCGTTAAGCGTATGAGAGAGTCTGATTACTATAATCAGGAATCAGGGTGGTCCCGCGGATTCATTCGTCCCTTTTGTATAAAAGGGACGTTTTTTTTGCTGAAAAATGTCGTTCCCGGTGAAAAACTCCGGAAGATGCGCATCTCGCAGCAAGAATGCTTTGGCGTTCCTGAAATGAACCCGTCCCTGTATTTCCCGCACATAGCAATATAAGAAGGAGTATGAGCAATGAAAGAGAAACTGGAGCAAATCAGAGAGAGAGCTCTTGCAGCCATCGAAGAGGCTGTGGATTTGGACAATCTCAATGAGGTCAGAGTTGCATTTCTTGGAAAAAAAGGTGAGCTTTCCAAAATTTTAAAGAGTATGAAGGATGTGGCACCGGAGGACAGACCAAAGGTTGGTCAGATGGTTAATGAAGCCCGTGCCCGCATTGAAGAAGAACTGGAAAAAGAAAAAACGGCCATTTTAAAGAAAATTCGGGAAGAGAAGATGAAAGCAGAGGTCATTGACGTGACTCTGCCTGGTACAAAAGTGGCTGTGGGACACCGTCATCCGAATCAGATTGCCCTGGATGATTTAAAGAGGGTATTTATCGGTATGGGATATGAGGTTGTGGAAGGACCGGAGGTAGAATACGACCGGTACAACTTCGAGCTTTTAAATATTCCGGAGAACCATCCGGCAAAGGACGAACAGGATACCTTCTATATTACGAAGGATATTCTTCTTCGTACACAGACTTCACCGGTTCAGGCCCGTATTATGGAAACCGGACGTATGCCGATTCGTGTACTGGCACCGGGACGCGTGTTCCGTTCCGACGAAGTGGATGCTACACATTCCCCGTCTTTCCACCAGGTGGAAGGCCTAGTTGTGGACAAGGGCATTACCTTTGCTGATTTAAAGGGTACTCTGCAGCAGTGGGCGCAGGAGTTCTTCGGAAAAGATACCAAGGTAAAATTCCGTCCGCATCATTTCCCATTTACAGAGCCAAGCGCAGAGGTAGACGTTTCCTGCTTCAAATGTGGAGGCAAGGGCTGCCGTATGTGTAAGGGCAGTGGCTGGATAGAGATTCTTGGCTGTGGTATGGTTCATCCGAAGGTATTAAAAGACTGCGGCATTGATCCGGAGGTTTATTCCGGCTTTGCTTTCGGTATCGGTCTTGAGCGTATTACCCTGTTGAAATATGAAATCGACGATATGCGTCTTCTCTATGAGAACGATGTGAGATTTTTAAATCAGTTCTAGTAAGGAGTGAAACAATGAATACACCTATTTCATGGATTAAGGCATATGTACCGGATCTGGATTGCAGCGTCCGTGACTATGTGGATAAAATGACTCTGTCCGGTTCCCATGTGGAAAATGCGGTTTACCTTGATAAAAACCTGGAAAAAATTGTGGTAGGCAGAATCGAAAAGATTGAGAAACATCCCGATGCAGATAAACTGGTGGTATGCCAGGTAAATGTCGGAGAGGAAGTAACACAGATTGTAACAGGAGCTCCGAATGTATTTAAAGGCGCTCTGGTGCCGGTTGTATTAGATGGAGGCCGTGTGGCAGGCGGCCACGACGGAAGTCCTAATCCGGAAAATGGAATCCGTATCAAAAAAGGCAAGTTAAGAGGTGTTCCGTCCAACGGAATGATGTGCTCGATTGAAGAGCTGGGAAGCAGCCGGGAAATGTATCCGGAAGCACCGGAAAACGGAATCTATATTTTTGATGAAAGCAAAGATGTGAAGCCGGGAGATGACGCTGTGGCTGCCCTGGGTCTTAGGGATGCCGTAGTGGAATTTGAGATTACATCCAACAGAGTAGACTGCTTCAGCATGGTCGGCATGGCAAGAGAAGCAGCAGCAACCTTTGAAAAACCATTTTACCCGCCGGTAGTAAAAGAAACCGGAAACGGGGAAGATGTCAATGATTATATTGCTGTGGAAGTGGAAGATACAGAGCTTTGTCCTCGCTATACGGCAAGAGTGGTAAAGAATATTCATCTGGCCCCTTCACCGGAATGGATGCAGAGAAGACTGGCAGCCATGGGAATCCGTCCGATTAATAATATTGTCGATATTACAAACTATGTGATGGAAGAATACGGACAGCCGATGCACGCTTATGACCTGGATACCATTCGCGGCGGCAAAATCATCGTAAAACGTGCAGAGGACGGAGATGTATTTACCACCCTGGACGGACAGGAAAGAAAGCTTGACCATGATGTGCTGATGATTAACGATGCAGAAGGCCCGGTTGGTATTGCGGGAATCATGGGTGGCGAGAATTCCATGGTTACCGATGAGATTAAAACCATGCTTTTTGAGGCGGCAACCTTTGACGGAACCAACATTCGTCTTTCCTCCAAACGTATCGGTATGAGAACCGACGCTTCCGGAAAGTTTGAAAAAGGTCTGGACCCGGAAAACGCACTGGAAGCCATCAACCGTGCCTGTCAGCTTGTGGAGGAGCTGGGCGCCGGTGAAGTGGTTGGCGGAGTTGTCGATGTATACCCGAATCCGGTAGAGGATGTGGCACTGCCATTCGAGCCGGAGAAATACAACCGTCTTCTGGGAACAGAAATCGAAGCGGAGCAGATGCTCGTTTATTTCGACCGTCTGGGTATTTCCTATGATAAGGAAACCAATATGCTGGCAATTCCATCCTTCCGTCAGGACCTTCGCTGTTCCGCGGACATGGCAGAGGAAGTAGCAAGATTCTTTGGTTATGACAATATTCCGACTACCCTTCCGCAGGGTGAGTCCACAACCGGTAAAGAATCCCTGGATGCCCGTGTGGAAAACATCTGCAGAGACGTGGCAGAACAGAATGGCTTCTGCGGTGGTATGTGCTATTCCTTCGAAAGCCCGAAGGTATTTGACAAGCTGCTGATTCCGGAGGATGATGAATTAAGAAATGCGATTGTAATTTCCAATCCGCTGGGTGAGGATTACAGTATCATGAGAACCATCGAGTTAAATGGTATTCTTACCTCTCTGGCCGGCAACTACAACCACAGAAATAAAAATGTCCGTCTGTATGAGATTGGCAATGTATATCTGCCAAAGGCACTGCCGCTGACAGAACTGCCGGAGGAAAGAAAACGACTGACTCTTGGTATGTACGGAGACTGTGATTTCTTCCTGTTAAAGGGTGTGCTGGAAGAGCTGTTCTTAAAACTTGGCCTTTCCGATAAGGTTCAGTTTGAGCCTTCTTCCAAGAAGCCGTTCCTGCATCCGGGCCGTCAGGCACTCATTTATGTGAGTGGTGTTTATGCCGGCTTTATCGGACAGGTTCATCCGGAAGTCTGCGAAAACTACGATATGAAATGTGAGGCTTATATTGCGGGAATTGACCTTCCGGCAATCATCGATAAAGTAACCTTTGACAGAAAATATCAGGGTGTTGCCAAATATCCTGCCGCAAACCGTGACTTAAGTCTGGTTATGAAGAAAGATATCTTTGTGGGACAGGTTGAAAAGATTATGAGAGACAAGGGCGGCAAGCTGCTGGAAAGCATTAAGCTGTTTGACGTTTACGAGGGAAGCCAGATTGAGGAAGGCTTCAAATCTGTTGCATTCAGCCTTTCCTTCCGCTCACCGGAAAGAAGTCTGGAAACTGCCGAAGTGAACAAAATTGTCGACAAGATTCTTGCAGAGCTTGAAAAAATAGGAGTGAAAATCAGAGCATAATGAAAACAAGTGATTTTTATTTTGATCTTCCGGAGGAACTGATTGCTCAGGATCCTCTGGAGGACCGCTCTTCTTCAAGGCTGATGGTTCTTGATAAAAATACCGGTGAGATTACTCACCGGATTTTCCATGATATTACGGAATATTTAAAACCGGGAGACTGTCTGGTTATTAATGACACGAAGGTGATTCCGGCCCGTCTGATTGGAGAAAAAGAGGATACCGGCGCCAAAGTAGAGATTTTGCTGTTGAAGCGAAAAGAAAATGATGTCTGGGAAACCCTGGTAAAACCCGGTAAAAAATGCAGACCGGGAGCCAGAGTAACATTTGGCGGCGGAGAGCTTAAAGCGGAGATTAAAGAAGTGCTTCCGGACGGAAACCGATTGGTACAATTTGAGTATGAAGGTATTTTCGAGGAAGTGCTTGACCGGCTGGGACAGATGCCCCTGCCACCTTATATTACTCATAAGTTAAAAGATAAGAATCGTTATCAGACGGTTTATGCCAAATATGAGGGATCTGCCGCAGCTCCGACTGCGGGGCTTCATTTTACAAAAGAGCTTTTGTCTCAGATTGAGTCCATGGGCGTGGAAATTGCCCGGGTTACCCTTCATGTAGGACTGGGAACCTTCCGTCCGGTAAAGGTGGAAAATGTTCTGGAACATCATATGCATTCTGAATTTTATCAGGTAACGCCGGAGGCGGCGGATAAAATCAATGCCGCAAAAAAAGCCGGGGGAAGGATTATTTCCGTGGGAACAACCAGCACACGGACCCTGGAATCTGTGGCAAAAGAGGATGGAACGATTGTGCCGGGCAGCGGGAATACGGAGATTTTTATTTATCCGGGCTACCGTTTCCGTGCCATTGACGGACTGATTACAAACTTCCATCTTCCGGAGTCTACTCTTTTGATGCTGGTCTCTGCTCTTGCAGGAAAGGACCATATTATGGCAGCCTATGCGGAGGCAGTCAAAGAGAGATATCGTTTTTTCTCCTTTGGAGATGCCATGTTTATCCAATAACAGTTTTATTTTAGTAAAGATTATGACAGAGAAAACGGACAATGCAATCCATTGTCGTTTTCTCTGTTTTCTTTTGCGCAGGACTTGACAAACAGAATACCCGGATTATAATTATTAACACATGAAAACATTTAACGATGATAAGTATTTTTGAAATACGAAAGCAGAGATGATGGGGAGAAATGATATGGAAGACGAGAGGATGCGCTTTATAAGAGTTGTGGAGGGGTTTCGCAGAACCAACCTGTTTTGTATTGTACCCGGTCTGGGGCAGAATGACTATGCGGTTCTCAAGGCAATTGAAAGAGAAATGAAGGAAGATTCTGAAGAAGGAATCCGGGTTTCGGAACTTGCCCGGATTTGCGGCTGTCACGTACCGCTGGTTTCAAGGAGCCTGCGGATTCTTGAAGAGAAAGGATTAATCCGGCGTACGGTGGATAGGAAGGATAGGAGGAATACTTTTGTTTCCCTGACTCCGGAAGGACAGAAGGCCAGAGAAGAAGCAGACTGTATTCTCGCGGATTTTACCGACGCGGTTTTTGAGAGAATGGGCAAAGAGCATGTGCATGAATTTAATTCCATGCTGATGAATTTTCTTGAAATGATAGGACGTGAGCTTGAGAAAAGAAATGAAGATGCAAAAAAGGGATGTGCCAAACAGTAGAGACGTTGAAGGAGGAAACAATGAGAATCAGACTGAAAAGAAAATGTATGGCAGCGATATTGACAGCGGCGGTTGCCGGCAGTCTTCTTGCCGGATGCGGAAAAGAGGAAGAGAAGACCATGTCTTCGGTAGTTCATGTGGACTCGCAGACAGCAGAAAACGGAACTCTGGAGCTGACCGGTAATTATGTGGGGACCGTGGCACCGAATGATTCCGTGGATGTGACGCCGATGGTGTCCGGAACCGTGAAAAAAGTGAATGTCAAAGTGGGAGATAAAGTAAAAGAAGGAGATGTCCTCTGTAAGTTTGATGATACCGCAGCCCAGCTTCAGCTTGACAGTGCGAAGAGCTCTGTGGAGAGTGCGCAGGCGGGAAAAAGTGCTGCCAACAGTCAGCAGGCAGCGGCTCAGCAGCAGGCACAGAGCAGTATAGATTCTATGGAAGAGACCCTTGCCGGATACCAGAAGTCTTTAAAAACCGCCAAAAAGCAGTTAAAACAGCTCACGGCGGCCCAGAAGAAGCTGAGTACTGCCATGAACAAGGCAAAAACGGCTTTTACTGCGGCGAAAACAACCTACAAAAAAGCACAGGCATTGTATGTAAATTACAAATCATTTCTGAATACATATCCGGATTGCCAGACAACAGCCGGACTCACAGCTGCAATGTCTGCGGGAACGGTGCCGGATGCCTCCGGAAATGTTGACCAGGATGCGGCAGCCAAGGCGAAAACGGCAGCGTCTCTGATGAAGCAGCTTAACAGTGCCGGAGTAACGGTGGAATATCTGAACGATGCAGGATTAAACGCATTAAAAGAGAACTCTTCCGATGCGGAGACTGCCTATCAGACGGCCTCCCAGAATTACGGGCAGACCACCTCGTCCATTGCCTCTGTCAAGGCGACGATAGAACAGTTAAATGCACAGATAAGCGCCACAAAGACCAGCATCAGTTCTGCGAAGAAATCAAAATCCATGTCCGGCGGAGGCTCTGAGGTTTATGACGCTCAGATTGATGCTGCCGAAATCGGAGTGGAATCGGCAGAATATCAGAAAAGCCTTTATACGGTCACTGCGCCGATTGACGGATATGTGGAGGCGGTCAATGTGACAGAAAATGAAGTGGCAGCGACAGGATATCCGGCGTTCACAATTTCCGGTAAAAAAACCATCATGGTGACCTTTTATGTGACAGAAGAGGTTAAGAATTTCCTTCAGCCAGGTGCGGCTGTCACCGTGGATAATAACGGAAAGGAATACCGTGGTACCATTTCCTCTGTCGGTACGGCAGTGGATGCACAAAAGGGACTTTTTAAAGCAGAGGCACAGATTTTTGTAGATGGTGGCTCCATTTCTTCCGGTGTCAGTGTTTCTTTATCGGTGGTGACTTCAGCGGTAAAAGATACCATTGTCATTCCTTATGATGCGGTTTATTATGATAACAACCAGTCCTATGTATACTGTGTGGAGGAAGGAAAAGCGGTTCGGGTTGATGTGACCACAGGACTGTATAATGATGACCTTATAGCAGTGACAGAGGGTCTGAAGCCGGGAGATGAAGTCATTACCTCCTGGGCCTCCGGTCTGAAAAACGGAGCGGAAGTTGTAACAGAAAATGATTCTGAAGATGTGACAAAGCAGAGTGAAGAAGAGAATCCGCAGACACAGACAACGCAGAAGTAACAGGAGGAGTCGGAAATGAATTTAACAAAACTGGTTTTAAAACGACCGGTCTCCACGGCCCTGGTGCTTTTAGGTATTGTGGTCTTCGGTCTGGCAACCCTGTTTAATTTTGATTTGGAGCTGACGCCGGATATTGAGATGCCGATGATGCTGGTCAATACCGTTTATCCGGGAGCAAGCCCGGAGAGTATTGAGGCACTGATTACAAAGCCGGTGGAAGATGCGGGAGAGACTTTAAGCGGAGTGGAAAACTGTATGTCCTACTCCTATGAGAATTATAGTATTGTCGCCTTTACTTATGACTATGACCAGAACATGAATGACGCATATACAGACCTTTCGGCGGCACTGGATGCCCTGAAGCTGCCGGAGGATGCCAAAGAGCCGGTGATTCTCCAGATGGATGTGAATGCCATGGATACCATGACCCTTTCCGTGACCAATGACGGCTCTTCAGATATGCTGGCTTATGTTGAGAATACGCTGGTGCCGGAGCTGGAATCTGTGTATGGGGTGGCAAAAGTGAGTGTGTCCGGCGGTGCGGAAAACTATATCCGGGTACAGCTGAATGAGGAAAAACTCAACCAGTACGGATTGAATATCAATGCGGTGGCAGGATATATCGGAGCGGCCGATTATAACATTCCTGCAGGAAATATCAGTGCCGGAAGTCAGGATGTCAGCGTGGCATCCAGCGATTCCTTTTTATCTTTGCAGGATCTGAAAAACACGACACTTACAACGGCAACGGGTTCATTGATTACGCTGGGCGATGTGGCGGAAATATCATTTGCCACAAAGGAACCGGAGAGTATCAGCCGTTTTGATGGGCAGGATAATATTACAATCAGTATCATGAAAAAGCAGAATGCCGCTACGGTTTCTGTGACAAAACGAATACAGAAGAAAATAAAGCAACTGGAAAAAACAGATCCCGGTGTGATATTTGATGTGATTTATGACTCCGGTGACGAGATTGTAAGCTCTTTAAAATCTGTGGCACAGACGCTGATTCTCGGTGTTGTTCTTGCCATGGTGATTCTTTTCGTATTTTTTGGTGACTGGAAAGCCAGCCTTATTGTGGGAAGCTCCATGCCTCTTTCCATTCTGGCTGCCTTGGTTTGCATGTTCTTAATGGGATTTTCCCTGAATATTGTTACAACAGGTGCGATGGTTATTGCCATCGGAATGATTGTGGATAACTCTATTGTGGTACTGGAAAGCTGTTTCCGGGCGAAAGCAGGGACAGACGATTATGTGGAGGCTGCCATTTCCGGAGCGGGAAAGGTTATGATGTCCATTGTGGCTTCCACGATTACTACGGTTGTCGTGTATCTGCCGCTCAGCCTTATAAAAGGACTGGCAGGGCAGATGTTTGGACAGTTGGGATTTGTCATTATCTTCTCCATGCTGGCTTCTTTAATCAGTGCCATGTGTGTTGTCCCTTTGCTGTTCACAAGGGTGAAGCCAAAGGAGAAAGAAGATGCGCCGATAAATCATTTTCTGGATGCAGTCAGGAGAATATATGATAAGACGTTAAGAAAGCTGATGTATCGAAAAAAGACAACGTTAGCTGTATCTGTGGCACTTCTTGTGCTGTCCTTTTTCCTGGCATCTACATTGCAGTTTGAACTGATACCGGCAACCTATGACGGAAGTATCCGGATTACTTCCACGTTCCGTTCCGGTACAAAGCTGGAGAGCATGGAAGAGGCGATGACGACCATTGAGGAAATGATAAAAAAGGATACCAATTTTGACCGTTACAGCCTTTCCATTCAGAATAACCAGGCCACACTTACCGCTTATGCGGTGGATAAATGTAAACGAAGCTCTGCGGATGCGGTAGAGCTTTACACGAAAAAACTGGAAAAAATAACGGATATGGATACTCTGGTGGAGGCTTCCGGTGGAGACAGTGCCATGACCAGCGGAATGTCTACGGATCAGATACAGGTCGTGCTGGCGGGTGACACTCTGGATGCATTGGAGGAAGCTTCGGAGCAGGTGGAGGAAATGATGAAGGATACGCCTGGAGTCATTTATGTAAGTTCCGATGCAGCAGCTGCAAAAACAGGTGCGCATGTGGTGGTAGACCCGTTAAAGGCAGCCAATGTGGGACTTACGCCTGCGGCAGTGGCGGCAGATTTGTATGCGACGCTGACAGGAACCACAGCCGCCACCATGGAAAAGGATGGAAAAGAATATGACATTATTCTCAATTATCCTGACGGCGCCTACGAAAATGAAAATCAGCTTCTGAACAAAACCCTCACCGGACAGACAGGGAAATCAGTTACTCTTGGGGAGATTGCTCATCTGGAATACGATGAACAGCTTCAGATGCTGCAGCGTTCTGACGGAAAATATCAGGTGACGATTTCCGCAATCGCAACCAAAGAAGGAAAAGCGAAGGCGTCTAAACAAATTACGCAAAAAACACTCAAAATGAATTATCCGGAAGGTGTGGAAAACAGTTCATCCATGATGGAGGATATGATGGATGAAAACCTGAAGGCTATCTTTTTATCCATACTGGCAGGTGTTTTCCTGGTGTTCCTTGTGATGGCCATGCAGTTTGAGTCGCCGAGATTTTCTCTGATGGTCATGATGTGTATTCCGTTTTCGCTGATTGGTTCCTTCTTCCTGCTTTTTGTCGGACGGCAGAGCATGAATATGGTATCTATGATGGGATTTCTGATGCTCATGGGTATCGTTGTAAATAACGGTATCCTTCTGGTGGATACGGCCAATCAGGAAAAAGAGCATATGCCGTTGGAGGATGCACTGGTTACGGCTGGAAAGATTCGTCTGCGGCCGATTCTGATGACGACACTGACAACAATCCTGGCCATGATTCCGATGATTCTGTTCAGCGAGAACAAGATGATGGAAGGAATGTCTCTTGTTATTGTCGGAGGTCTGATTGCCTCCACTCTTCTCTGCCTTCTCATGATGCCTGCGTTTTATCTGATGATTTCAAAGGATGGAAGAAAAGTGGACAAGGGACGAACAGGAAAAGAAAAAAAGAGAAAAAGAAAGAAGCATGAAAAAGATGAGGAAACAAGTGAATAGGTTAATCTCGCCCTTTCAACATTTAAGGCCGACACAGATTATTGCCCTGGGATTTCTGACGGTGATTCTGGTGGGGACGCTTCTGCTGATGCTTCCTGTGGCTTCGGCGGATGGTACATGGACCCCATTTACAGATGCGCTTTTTTCCGCCGCCACATCGGTGTGTGTCACGGGACTTACCGTGGTGAGCACGGCAAATCACTGGAGTCTGTTCGGACAAATCATAATTTTACTTCTGATTCAGCTCGGCGGCATGGGTGTTGTTACCATGATGATGATGACTATGCTGATTTTTCACCGCCGTATTGGAATGAAAAACCGGATATTGCTGCAGACAGCATATGGATGGGATTCTTTGCATCAGATTGTGAGACTCACCAAAAAAGTAGTGATTGGTACTTTGTGTGTGGAAGGAATCGGAGCGCTTTGTTATCTGCCGGTTCTGGTCAGAAAGAATGGAATCGTCGGCATCTGGCAGTCCCTTTTTCTGTCGATATCTGCATTTTGTAATGCGGGTATGGATATTATCGGAGATAACAGTCTGGCAGATTTCAGAGGAAATGTATGGATGAACGGGGTGACGATGCTTTTAATTATCCTGGGAGGCCTCGGTTTTCTGGTCTGGTGGGAGCTTATCAGACTGTTTAAAGAAAAAAGAAAAAAGAAAATCACCCTTAAGGCGAGTCTGCATAAAATGTCTCTTCACACCAAAATCGTTCTCATTACCACAGCGGTGCTGCTGGCAGCGGGAACTCTTCTGGTGTTTGTATGTGAATTTTCCAATCCGGATACTCTGGGCAGCCTTTCTCTGCCGGATAAACTGCTGGCATCTGTTTTCCAGTCGGTTACCACAAGAACGGCAGGTTTTTATACAATTCCTCAGGATAAGCTTGGAAATGCCACAGCCCTGGGCAGCATGTTTCTGATGCTGATTGGCGGTTCACCGGGAGGTACGGCAGGAGGTGTGAAAACTGTGACGGTTGCCATGGTCTTTGTTGCCGTAATTTCTTCGGTAAAGGGGCGGGAAGAAACCCGGGTTTTCCATCGGAGCATTTCGGACAGTAATGTGAAGAAGGGGTTATCCATCATTATGCTCAGCCTGTCCATATGGTTTGTGATGACCTTGGCTTTGTGTGCTCTGGAACAGGGAGATTTTCTTACTGTCAGCTATGAGACGATGTCCGCAATCGGAACGGTGGGACTTAGCCGGAATTTTACCGGAAGTCTTCATACGGGTGGCAAGCTGATTATTACGATGATGATGTATCTGGGCCGTATCGGGCCGATTACAATGGCGGCGGCCTTTTTGACCAAGAAGAACAGCGAAGATTTTATACATTTGCCGGAAGAAAATATTATGCTGGGATAATGGGAGGATAATATGATAAAAAGTTATGCAGTTCTCGGCCTGGGCAGTTTTGGCACCAGTGTGGCCAGAACATTAATGGAAATGGGGATGGAGGTGCTGGCGGCAGACCGGAGAAAGGATCTGGTTGCGGCAGTAGCACCGGATGTCACATACGCGGTACAGGTGGATGTGACCAATGAAAAGGCACTTTGTTCCATCGGGCTGGAGAGAATGGATGGGGCCATCATCGCGATTGGTGAAAATCTGGAAGCGAGTGTTATGGCAACCATTCTTGTAAAAGAGATGGGAGTACCTTTTGTTGTTGCGAAAGCGGAAACAGAAATGCAGAAAAATATACTGGAAAAAGTAGGCGCGGATAAAGTCGTATTTCCGGAAAAGGAGATGGGAATCCGTCTTGGCAGAAATATTGCCGGTAATTTTCTGGATAATTTCAATCTTTCGCCGGAGGTCAGTATGGTGGAGATTCCGGTGAAAGAAGAATGGATTGGGAAGACCTTAAAGGAACTGGATTTCAGAAACCGGTATCATCTTAACATTGTGGCCTTTCGTCGATTTGAGGAACTGGACAGCTTCCCGCATCCGGATGATATTCTTCAGGAAGGGGATATTATCCTTGCCATGGGGAACAATAAAGACCTGAGCAGAGTGTAAAAGAAATCCTGCTCTTTATTCTGGAAAAATAATTCGGAGTCCGGTGTCCCGGGCAGCCCGTAGGGATGCGGAATTATCGGGGGAAATCCTGGCAAAAAAGTTTTGAAAACCCCATCGTTCCTTTCCGGCAGTAATCAGTCCGGCGATGACTTCTCTGGCAAAACCGTGATGATGATATTTTTGTAAAAGGGCATAGCTGATAAAAATATCTGGGGTTTCGGCAGTATTTTCTTTCGAGTCTTCATGATATCCGGCAATTCCCATAAAATGTTCGGTGTTTTTATCAAAAATGCCATACAGTCCATATCCGAAAAACGGATATTGAAAATGAATATAATCTGCGAGAAATGTATCCGGTTGCGGACAGTCTGCGGGGAAAAAGCAGCCGTCTGTATTGGATGCATTTTCTGATTGCAAAAGTAATAGTCCCGGAAGGTCTTCCGGAGTCAGTTCAAGTAGACGACACCGGGTGGTTTCAAGAATCGTAAGCGGAATTCTCTTACAGCGGCAGTATACCTCATCGAGATATTCCGGAGTCAGAGCCTCCGGAGAAAGGATAAGCCATGGACAGCCCATCAGGCTTTCCGTCACATTTGCATCATGAGAGACCGCTATCATCGGAACATCCGGGTATTGCTTTTGAAGGCGCAAAAGGTCATCGTCACAGTCGCAGAGGAAAATCGGGTGCCCATCGCCCTGGTTTTTCTCCGGAAGCTCTTTAGAAAAAATGAAATTTATGTTATAGTCAGGATAGTTGGAAAAAAATGTGCGGATAAGTTGCTCGCCCTGTTTTTTCCTCATACATAAAACCAGTGTAAATATCATAAAAATGTCCTTTCAGATTGTTACTTCTTTTATAGCAGACCGGGGCATTTTGTGCAAAAGATATTTATATCGGGGGAGAGAAAAGTAATCATACCCGATGGAGGAGTTTGCGATGAAGGACTATAAGAAAACGGACGAAAATATTGTCAAAAAGGAAACCGGGCAGCCGGAGACAGAGATTATTATAAAAGAACCTGAGCAGCCGGACGGGGTGTCAGAGGCACTCTCTGATAATGCATCGGATATTCGGGTTCATTATAAGCCGGAGCCCCCGGAAGAGGAAAAGGAGGAAGCAGCCGATGCCGGTTCACCAGAAGAAAATAGTATAGCAACTACCGGTTCATCAGAGGAAAATGATATAGCAACTACCGATTCGTCAGAAGAAAATGACAGTTCTGTGACTGAAAAAGAGCTGCAGAGAAATCGGCGTTCTAAATATTCGGTCGAAGATATCCGGGAGGATTCATCGGATGAGATGACAGAAAAACCATCAAAGGCATGGACTGTTTTTAAAACCACTTTGCTTGCACTGGTTCTTTTTCTGATGGCAGTGATACTGACATTTGGATATTCCCTCTGGAAAGAATTTGCCCGGCCGACCTCGGCAGACGGAAAAGACATTGAGGTGACCATCGAAGAAGGTGCTTCTACAAAAGAAGTGGCAAAGGAGCTTCGGGAGGCCGGTGTAATCCGATATGAAAGCCCGTTTCTGCTTAAAATGTATTTTTCGGATTATAAAGGAAAACTGCGTTACGGAACTTTCCAGTTGAATGATGGAATGTGCCTTGATGATATCATCAAGGGAATGGCAACCGGGGGAGCACAGAAGAAGGAGCTTGTATTTACAATTCCTGAAGGCTATACCATTGAAATGACAGCAAAGAAACTGGAACAGGAAGGAATTATGTCTGCAAAAGAATTCACAGATGCGGTGAAAGAAGCTGCTTCAGATTTCGTTTATGCCGGTCAGCTTCCTGCGGCAGATAAAGTCTCTTACCAATTGCAGGGATACCTTTATCCGGATACTTATTTTATCTCGGAAGATATGACCGGAGAAGAGCTTGTGGAAAAGATTCTGAAAGAATTTGAAACAAAATTTGACGCATCAAGACAGGAAGCGACAAAAAATGCCGGAATGACAGTGGAAGAAGTTTTGATTCGGGCCTCTCTGGTTCAGAAAGAAACAGAAAAGCCGGAGGAATATCCGATTATTGCCGGTGTGATTAATAATCGTCTGGCGAAAGATATGAAGCTGCAGTTTGATTCCACTGCGGTTTATGCGTTGACAGACGGTCTTTATGGCATTGGTCGTGTCACTTATAATGATTTGAAAGTGGATTCTCCATATAACACATATAAATATAAAGGCTTGCCGGCGGGCCCGATATGCAGTCCGAGTCTGGAAGCTATTGATGGAGTTCTTTATCCGCAGGAGCATAAATATCTGTATTTTCAGATAGATAAAACAAAAAATGATGGTTCGAATCTGTTTTTCGAAACGTATGAAGAGCATACAGCTGCTTCTGCCACAACACAGGCCCCGGAAACAGAAACAAAAGCAACGAAAAAAGAAAGTGAACCAGATAAAAATACCACTGAAAACATAAAACAGTAAGTAAAAGATATTAATTCAGGATGTAACAGGTGAAAAATCCGCTGCTGGAGAAACCGGCAGCGGATTTGTTGTCAAAAAGAAGTTTTTGAGCGAATCGTGTCCTTTCCATGAAAGAGGAAGAAGTTAAACACATCCGCAAAAACCCCGAGGTGTTCTTGAATGACATTAAGGTGCAGATAGAACGATAACAGCAATTTCCTTTCCGTTGTATTCATAAAAAAGCTGATGGAACCAATCCGGAACCTCAGAAGAAGAGGAAACAAACGTAAAGTTTGAATCAGGCTTCCAGAAGAGACATTTTTGGGAATCAGGCATAAAAACAGAAAGTCCTTTAAAAGAAAAGGAAACTTTATTGACAAAAATATGCCATGAGAGATCATTTTCAATCGAAATACCGGAAAGCTCTTCGATTTGTTTTGATAATAAAATCTCATCAGAGGATGTCCATCCATCCGGATGAGCAGAGTACATTTCGGCTAACGCAGCTTCCGTTGCTTCATATACAATATGAGCTGTGATTAACATTTCCTGTTCAGATGCCTTTTTGATGTATACGGATATCATTGGTATCAGACTTGCTGACAAAATCAGTGGAATGGACATTCCAATTAATAATTCCAAAAGAGAACTGCCTTGTTTTTTTGAAAAAGAAAATGAATTCATAGGTCCCTCCTGCATAAATGTATGAAAAACTCATATGTCATTAATATTGACAATAAATCTTTTATTATAATAAATTATTTTAAATAACACTAAGCTTCATAAAAAAGACAAAAAAAGAATAGAAAATGAGAGAATAGCACTTGCTGAAATTATTTTCGTATGATAAATTAATAGTATACTTATAGCATATCAGATTTGGAGAAGATTCCAGTCTGCAACGGAGCCTTAAAGAAAGAGGGAGGAGTTAAACAAATGATCAAAAACATTCGTGACAAAATGAAAAACAAAAAAGGCTTTACATTAGTAGAGCTGATTGTGGTGCTTGTTATCCTTGCAATTCTGGCAGCAATCCTTGTGCCGGCACTTCTTGGATACATTGACAAAGCAAGAGAAAAACAGATTACAACAAATGCACACGCTGCATATGTGGCAACACAGGCGATATTGGATGAGGAATATGGTTTGAATAAAGCAGCAGCAGTATCAGAAGATGAGATTATCAAGTTAACTGATATTACAGTAGATGCTGCTCAGTGGAGTTGTAAATATAGTGTTGTTGGTGGCGGCGGAAAAAATAACTATAAGTTAGATGCCTTCGAGTTTACTCAGACAGTAAATGGAACCAATAAAACCATTCACTGGAACAAAAATACCGGAGACTGGGAAGACGGCGCAGATACCAATGCTGATACAGAAGTTACAGCTGCCAATGCTACTGAATAAAAGAATTAAATAATGGTGAATTGTTTTCGATGCACACCTTTTGGTGTGCATCAATTTTTTTCCAATAACAGAATTCACACAATCTCTAACCCCGATATCCGCATCTTTCAATTCTTCTTCTTGTTTATACCTTTCAATTCCCCGCTTTTTCCACGGTTTTAGGACAATAAATCACCCTCTTGCCCACGGAGGCATTTAGTAAAATTTCACATAAAATAATGAAATCGGCACTTGACATTGGTTGTATTTCAATATCATCTTTGCTATAATAGAAGTGAATTATGTCGAAAAGGAAGAAGCAGGAAGGTTGAAGGGAACATGAGTGCTGCGGAAACGACAAAAAAACAGTTTCGCAAATATATGATACAGAGAATCGCCCTGTATATTCTGGTGATTGTGCTGATTGTGGGGATACTTTATCCCGTTGGCTGGTACATGATGCGTAAGGGAGAAGCCAGACTTGCGGTCAGAGAGGCGAAGAATCTGGAACTGGCAATGCATCTCTTGGCGGTAGAGGCATATGGACTTGGAACGGACTTTTATGACAGCAAAACAGAGAGTGGAGTCAGCCGGCAGTTTGAAGATGAAGTACGGAAATATTCCGGGGCAAAAGGAGACTTTATCGTGACCCGGTGGAGTGAAGAGAAAAATCGGCCGGAAGCCTTTTCCTATATGACAGACAGGCTGGTTGTCCGGTATTTCCTTGACAGGGAAACAACGCAGGCACAATGGACGGTGGATTACCGCCTTCCGCTTTTGGAATGGAAAGAATAAAAGGATGACAGAAATGATTGCGGCAGAGATTCTGTTAGGATTGATAATATTTATATTTGGAAGCTGCATTTTCAGTTTCCTGAACGTTTTGATATATCGTATCCCCCGGAATGAAGGGGTGGTCAGAGGATACAGTCATTGTACAAGCTGCGGGCATCGACTGTACGGAAGGGATATGCTGCCGGTATTAAGCTGGCTTTTTCTCAAAGGTAAATGCAGATACTGCGGAAGTCCGGTGTCCGGGCGTTATGCGCTGGTCGAACTGATGGGCGGCATAGCGGCACTGGTCTGTGTCCGTTTTTACGGGTGCACTCCTGCAGGAGTAATAGCATTCGCCTTTTTTTGTCTCCTCACAGTTATCGCTTTTATTGATTATGACACCATGGAAATACCGAACCGGTTGAATGTGGCTATGGCAGTTCTGGGGGTGATTTCCTGGGCAACCATGCCGGAAATATCCATCCTGCAGCGCCTGATAGGAGCGCTGGCCGTCAGTCTTCCGATGATAGCGGTGGACTTCGTGGTTCCCGGTGGATTTGGAGGCGGAGATATTAAACTGGTAGCGGC
>JALEIY010000005.1 GCA_022769785.1 Eubacterium sp. | reverse complement strand
GCAGTGGCATAAGGTGAAATGCTTTCATAAATAGTTTACACTGCATCTGAGGATGCTGTCGATGATAAAGGATGCCAGGCGATTTACCAGATAAAGCCTGGTGTAGGGAAGATGAAGAGAGGCGCAGTCAGAGGCTTCGCCGGTGATTCCCGTGATAGAAATGTTGCCGACCGGCTCCAGTGGTCGCTGCAGACCTTTTCCAGGAGAAACAGGGGAAGCAGAAAGGGTGACAGTACCGATTTTTTCCGGAGCTCCTAATGCGGCATCCACAGCAAGAAAAAAGGGATGCCGGTAGTGCTTTTTAAGGCCGGCGACGGTGTCCGCAATATTTAATGCGTGGACCGGATGCTGCAGGGTACCAAATACCGGGAGAGGAAATTTCTTTTCTTTTAATCCGGTACCGACTAAAGGTCCCAGACAGTCGCCGGTTATTTTGTCGGTGCCGATACATAAAACAATAAGCTCCTCCTGATTTTGTTTGTGAAGAAGGATATAGTGGTACAATATTTTTGCGAATCGTTCCTGCTCCGCTTCGACAGGAGAAAAATAAAGGGATTTTGCAAAGCGGGTTTTTAAAAATTCCATTTTGGAAATCCTTTCTGTTTTTTTTGCGGATTTGCTTCATCCTATTCTAAGAAATAGACAAACATGAGAAGATTTAAACATTTTTTTGAATAAATAAAAAGAAAATTGCGAAACCGTTCGACCAAAAACAGCAGGGTGTTTCGGTTCGCAGGTGCTATGATAGGGCCACAAATCAGGAAGGAAGGCGGAAATATCATGGCAATGGCAAATCAGGAAAACAGGAAAAAACAGGATATGCAGACAAGGATTCTGCCCAAAAATTTCAGACAGATTGGCGACCCGGGCTCAAAAAAGATATATATGGAAGATTATGTGTACACATATTTAAATAAACTGGCGCAGCCGGGCAATCTATATGCAAGAGGCGCAATTTTGTTCGGAAAAATGTATCGGACAGCGGCGGGAAACTGTCTTTTTATCAGCGGAGCCGCCGCCTGTCAGAATTTCGAGTTTGACTTGGAGGAAACGGTGTTTTCCGAAGAAATGTGGAATGAGATTTATCAGACCCGGGACAAATTTTTTCCGGAACAGGAAGTGGCAGGATGGTTTCTGTCACGAATGGGATTTTCTGTAGAATTAAATGACAAAATCATACGGATGCATATGGATAATTTCAGCGGCGAAAATAAAGTGTTGTATATGATGGACGTGCTGGAAAATGAAGATGCATTTTACCAGATGGAAAATTATTCCCTCAAAAAGCAGAGAGGATACTACATTTACTATGAAACAAATAAGGAAATGAAAGAATATATGCTTGCCGAGGGAGAACCGGAAAAGGAGCCGGAGCTCAAAAGAAAATCTGCGGCAATTCTCCGGGATTCCTCTGTAGTGAAAAATTATAAAAAAGCCATGCGGCAAAAGAAAAAAGTAAGCCGGAAATCCGGGGGAAGGCTGACGCCGTCTGCCGTGGCGGGTGGACTGGTTATGATGGCGGTTCTGGTTTACGGTGCGAGGTCAGTATATCGGTTTCGCAGTCAGGAGGCATCCAGACAGGTTTTTGGGCAGCAGGAGCCGGTGGTATGGGAAGAAACCGGCACAATGGAAAATACTTCAGAGACAACGGAAGAACTTCAGGATACCCTTTCAAAACAAAATACCGAAAACGAAAATACACAGGAAGCATCCACACAAATCCCGGTATGGCTGCAGAATCACTCCGGTTTATCCGAAGAAAATCCCCTGGGGCAGGAATCAGATTCTCAAAGCTCTTCACAGGAAGCCGACAGCAGTACAAAAGAGGACACCGGGGAAGAAGCCTCCACAGAGGATACGGATGTCTTTACCCAGGAGGAGCCGGATGACGTCAAAGAGGCGTGGAGTTATATCGGCGGACAGTACACGGTACAGCAGGGGGACACTTTAGCTGCAATTTCCAAAAAAATATATGAGTCCTATCAGTATATTGATTTGATTGCTGAGGCGAATAACATAGAAAATATTGACCAGATCTATCCGGGGCAGGTTCTTGACATCCCGGAAATAGAAGATTAGTATTTTATTATGAAATCACAGAAAATATGCAGGAATGAGTAGAGATTCCGGAGAAAATAAAGTATAATAAACAACGGAGAAATTTTCAAACGGACAATTAGAAAAGAGAGTATATATGGCAAAACAAATTTATAATTTTGAAGTGTTTACTAATAAGAAAGAACAGCTTCGAAAAATACAAAAACAGCGAATGCGCGCAACCTGGGCAAAAAGAATATTTCTTGCGGTGATTCTGATTCTTGCGGCTGCAGTATTTTATGTTTTTCAGAACAGCCGGTGCGAATATTATACATATAAGGAAGAATCCCAGACCGAAAGCAATAATGATGCGGAATATACGCTGTTTGCAGACGGATATATCAAATACAGCGGAAACGGTGTGGAATACCAGAAAAAGTTTGGTACCTCTGAATGGAATGTTCCGCTTTCCTATCAGAACCCGTTCCTGGAACAGTCAGATACCTATCTGCTGCTGGCGGACAAAGGAAAAAACAAACTGACTATTTTTGATGTAAACGGAAAAGTGGAGGAGCTGACTTTTAAATATCCGGTAGTTCAGGCAGGCATCTCCAATCAGGGTATCATTGAGGTTATTTTAGAAGGAGAAACCAGCAGTTTTATTCAGGTATATGATAAAGAAGGAAATATCATTGCGGATATGAAGTCTTCTGTGGATGAGACCGGATATCCGGTTTCGGCTGCTATTTCTCCGGATGGAACCCAGCTCGCCGTAAGTTATTTTTCAATTAAGGGAATGACATCCAAAACTACCGTGGCATTTTATGATTTCCGAAAACAGCTTCAGACCGGGGAAGTCAGTTTAAAAGGTGGATTTGATTATGATGATTTGATGATTCCGCGTCTGTGTTTCGTAAAGAAAAATGTCCTCGCAGCATTCGGCGAAAATAAGACTTTCTTCTATAATAGTGAGGAAGAACCAGAACAGATTAAAGAAATTGTTTTTGATAAAAATATCGAAAGCATATTCTTTGGTGAAAAACATATCGGATATATCCTGGATAATTCGGATAATACAGATGAGAAACGATATCGCATCTGCCTTTACAATAAATCCGGAGAGAAACAGCTTGATACGGATGTTGATATGAATTATGATACCATCCGCATGATTGGTAAAGAAATATTTGCGGTCAGAGACAATGAGTGCACGATTCTGAATACAAAAGGAAGAGTACTTTTCCAGGAAAAGCTGGATGGCAGCAGCATCGAAACCATCATGCCGGCATCAGGCTTCAGAACCTATCATGTGATTTTCAGAGATAAGGTTGTAAAAATGAGTCTTCGTTTCTGGGAATAGATAAGTGTTTTAGCCGGGCTCGTTAGGAGCCCGGTTATTTTTTGGCAGGATTCGTTATCTGTTCATGCGAAAGAAAAAAGATAATTGAGTTTTTTAAAATAAATGATTGACAGATTCAGATATTCGTGATAAACTATCAAAGCTGTCGCAGAAAAAGACAGTTAAGAATTTTAAATTATTAAAAAAATAAAAAAGTTCTTGACAGATACAGAAAGTTGTGATAGAATAAACGAGTTGCTGATGAGACAGCAACAAAGCGAAACTTGATAACTGAATAACAAAACAACCTTGAACGTTAATTCAAATTTCATTCGGGTTTTCCTGAGAGTGATGTCTGCAGGAAAGTCCATGGAACAGAACGAGAGTTCAAAACCTAAATAAACAGTAATGACAGGAAAAGAACCAGTGGTTCTGGACCTTGATCTGACATCTTGAACATTTTATTTGAGAGTTTGATCCTGGCTCAGGA
>JALEIY010000181.1 GCA_022769785.1 Eubacterium sp. | reverse complement strand
CTGTTTGAAGAAAGGTGATAAAATGGAACAGAAATTAAAAGTTGGTATTCTTGGCGCAACAGGTATGGTAGGACAGAGATTTATTTCTCTCCTGGAAAATCACCCGTGGTTTGAAGTGACAGCCGTTGCTGCAAGCCCTCGTTCTTCCGGAAAAACATATGAAGAGGCCGTAGGTGGAAGATGGAAAATGAAAACTCCAATGCCGGAGGCAGTAAAGAGTCTTGTAGTAATGAATGTAAATGAAGTGGAAAAGGTTGCTGCCGGCGTGGATTTTGTATTCAGCGCAGTAGACATGTCCAAAGAAGAAATCCGTGCGATTGAAGATGCATACGCAAAGACAGAAACACCGGTTGTTTCCAATAACAGTGCACATCGCTGGACGCCGGATGTACCGATGGTTGTCCCGGAAATCAATCCGGAGCATTTTGAAGTAATTCATGCGCAGAGAGAGCGCCTCGGAACAAAAAGAGGTTTTGTTGCTGTAAAACCGAACTGCTCCATTCAGAGCTATGCACCGGCTTTATTTGCGTTAAAAGAATTCGGACCAAAGGAAGTTATCGCAACAACATACCAGGCAATTTCCGGAGCAGGAAAAACCGTTAAGGACTGGCCGGAAATGGTGGAAAATGTTATTCCATATATTGGCGGAGAAGAAGAAAAATCCGAACAGGAGCCGCTTCGTCTTTTTGGTAAGGTCGTAGATGGTAAAATCGAGAAGGCATCCCTTCCGGTTATCACAACTCAGTGTGTACGTGTGCCTGTTCTTGACGGACATACAGCAGCTGTATTTGTAAAATTTGATAAAAAACCTACAAAGGAAGAAATTATTGACCGTTGGGTAAACTTTAAAGGCCTTCCTCAGGAGCTGGAGCTTCCGAGCGCACCAAAACAGTTTATTCAGTATATGGAAGAAGACAATCGTCCACAGGTAAAACTGGACGTTGATTTTGAAAACGGAATGGGTGTTTCCATGGGACGTCTGAGAGAGGATACGGTTTATGACTACAAATTTATCGGTCTGTCTCACAATACCGTTCGTGGAGCTGCCGGCGGTGCTGTTCTTTGCGCAGAGCTTCTGACTGCACAGGGATATATCACTGCAAAATAAAATAATTAAAAGATACTCTGATTTTTGTATAGAAGAAAGGAGATTTCATGGAAAAAGAAGTGGCATCTGTCCGTTCTGTCCTGCATTCGGTGTTCTATGATTATCTTGGAAAAACCGGGACAGGTCTTCTGGATTTTATCGGACATCTGATTGTGGCACTGCTGATTTTAGTCATCGGATTTCGTTTAATCAAATATGCAGTGAACTTTTTTAAGCGTATATTTGAGCGTTCGAAGATGGACCCAACACTGGAAACCTTCCTCCTGTCCTTTATAAAGATCGGACTTAAAATATTGATTATTTTCTGGGCTGTAACCAGAATAGGAGTGACGGCCTCCTCCATTATCGCGGTAGTTGGTTCTGCGGGACTGGCTCTTGGCCTTTCTCTCCAGGGCTCTTTATCCAATATTGCCGGAGGGGTAATTCTTCTTTTGATGAAACCGTTTCAGGTAGGGGATTATATCCAGCTTGATGGTGCAGGGAAAGAAGGAACGGTACAGTCTATCGGAATAATGTACACAAAGCTTCTGACGATTGATAATAAGGCAATCCTTGTTCCAAACGGAAATCTCACCAATGCTAGTATTACCAATGTTACTTTTCAGGAAAAGAGAAGAGTGGATTTGCTAATCGGGATTGAGTACAGTGAAAATGTGAGTCGTGTCAGGGAGATTCTTGAAAAGGTAGTGAAGGAAGAGCCTTCCTTCCTGCCGCAGGAACCGCTTACCATTTACGTCAGTGATTTCAAAGAAAGCTGCGTGGAGATGGGGATTCGTTACTGGGTAAAGACAGAAGAATACTGGGAATCCCGCTGGCGTGTTCTGGAAAATATCAAAGAAGCCTTTGACAAAAATAATATTTGTATTCCATTTAATCAACTGGATGTGAATATTATGCCGGTTAAGGAAAAGAATACTGAAGAAGCATAAAAGAAAAAAGGTTATCACAGCAACCACCATTGCTGCGGTAACCTTTTTGTTATTATTCTTTTTCTCAGGCCTGACGCTCGTTTATCCAGCCTTCATTAATCTCTAAAACCTTTGCCATTGCCTCCGGTCCCGGAGCCCCAATGGTATTTCTTTTATCAATACAGGTTTTGATGGAAATAGCCTCATAAATATCTTTTTCAAATACCGGGCTGATGGCCTTGTATTCTTCCAGTGTCATATCGTCAAGGGCAATGCCTTTGTCGATACAATAAAGAACCAGACGGCCGACAATGCCGTGGGCGTCACGGAAAGGAACCCCTTTTCCGACCAGATAGTCGGCTGCGTCAGTGGCATTGGTAAAGCCCTGTTTTGCGCTTCTTTCCATAACCTCCGGATGGAAGGTAATGGTTTTAAGCATTCCGGTAAAGAGAGCGAGACAGCCTTTTACGGTGTCGTAGGCATCAAAAGTCAGTTCTTTATCCTCCTGCATGTCCTTGTTGTAGGCGAGAGGAAGCCCTTTCATAGTAGTGAGCATGGAAGTGAGAGCACCGTATACTCTGCCGGTTTTGCCGCGGACAAGCTCGGCAATATCCGGGTTCTTTTTCTGTGGCAT